>DATMNB010000088.1:0-4431 GCA_035569435.1 Gemmatimonadaceae bacterium | reverse complement strand
CGCGACCGCGCAAAAGTTGGCGCTGCACGCGGCTCCCGACCCCGAGCTCGACCCCGATGGGTTCCGGTCCAACGCGTACGGGTTCCGCGTCAGCCCACCGCGACCACTCCACCCGCTCGTCGAATGCGACGAACGAAAATTCGCCCACTCACTGAGATTCGTCTTGCCCAGGATGACCGCACCGGCGGCGCGCAGACGTTCGACGATGAACGCGTCACGCGGCACCTTGGACCCCACGAGCGCCAACGAGCCAGCCGTCGTCTGCATCCGGTCGGCGGTCGCGATGTTGTCCTTGATCAGAATCGGGATGCCATGCATCGGCCCGCGCGGCCCCTTGATCTTGCGCTCGCCATCGAGCGCATCGGCCGTCGCCAACGCGTCGGGATTGAGCTCGATCACGGTATTGAGCGACACCCCCCGCTTGTCCATCGCGTCGATGCGCGCCAGGTACTGCTCGGCGATCGACCGGGCCGAGTAGGTGCCGACTTCCATCCCGTGCTGCAGGTCGCCAATCGTGGTTTCCTCGAGCTCGAACTCCTGCTCGACCGCGCGCGCCTCCGAGGCACGCGCCACACCCGGGAGCCCCGTCAACGCGCTGACCACCCCACTCACCACCCCCCCCACGACGAATGCCCGGCGCCCAATCGCGTCCTGTGTCATGCCCGTGGCTTGTAAAGCGCCGCGTCGAGCACCGACCAGAGATGCACGAGCCAGCCGAGCAGAAACCACCACAGAAAGGCCGCCAGACAGAACTGGACAATCGCCATGATCAGCCGGCCTTGCAGCAACTGCCCAAGCCCGGGGATGAAAAAGCTCGCCAGTGCCGCGATCACGTTGCCGGTGGACCCCTGTCCTGCCATGTCGCCTCCCGAGCCGGTGTGGGCGTAAGATGGCGCGGTAGCCCATCCCGTGTCACGGTCGTCCTTAAGAGGTGACCGCCTCTCCCACCGCCCCGCCCCCGGCCCTCCCAAAGGACCTGACCGACGCGCTCATCGAGCTGTCGGTCGCCGTCCAGCGTCGGGCCATGTATCCGGGGGGTCACCCGACACTGGAGGCCGCGGAGCGACGTCTCCTCGGCCGCCTCGGCCCGTTGCTCACGGGACACCCGACGCTCACGATCGGCGTGGCCCGCGACCAACTCGTCATCGACACCGCGACCACCGACGCGAAGCACCCGCTCATCCGCTCGCTCGCCGAGCGATTGCATGGGCACCGGATCGCCGCGCTCAAGCTCTCGGACGGCATCACCGCCCCGGAGTTGGCCGACTTCCTGGCCCGGCTCGCCCGCGAGCCGGCCGAACGCGCCCGCGAGCCCCTGACCGCCAGCGCCGCCGAGCCGACACCGGTGTGGACGCATATTCAGGTGTATCGCCAGTCGTACGAGCGACTCGAGCTGGCCGACACCGACCATCTCGACGCCACCGTCCCAGCCGGCGCCCTCTGGATCGAGTTGGCGCGGTCCGCGATCGACGACGGCACCGGCTACGCCCCCGGCGCCGAGATCGATCCCTCGGACATCGCGAGCGCCATCAACGCCCGCACCCGGGACGCGGGTGTTGTCGATTCGAAGTACGAACAAGCCGTGACCGGCTATCTCGTGCAAATCGCCGGCGAGCTCCGGACTGGCGACTCGGCCGACATCGGCGCACTGCGGAATCGCGTCTCGCAGCTCGTGATGGCCCTGACCCCCGACGCGGTCGATCGCCTGCTCCGCATGGGCGGCAGCCTATCCCGACGCCGGTCCTTTCTCATGGACGCCACATCGGCCATGGCGGTCGACGCCGTGCTCACGCTTACCATGGCCGCCGCGCGCGTCTCGCAGCAAGTCATCTCGCAACCCATGCTGCGCCTCCTGGTCAAGCTCGCCGGCCACTCCCAGCGCGGGGCGCCGCTGATCCGGTCGGCCGCCGACTCCGCCGTGCGCGACCACGTGCGCGAGTTGATCAACGGCTGGACGCTCCCCGATCCGTCCACTGGGGGCTACGGCCGCGTCCTCGATCACCTGGCGCTGCCGGCCGAGGCTCGGCCGATCGAGAGCGGCGTCAGTCAGCTCTGTGAGCCGGAACGCGTCGTCGAGGTCTGCCTCGAATTGCGGAACAGCGGCCCGGCCCTCTGGGACGCCGTGGCCGCGCTCGTGGCACGCGGCGACATCGACGTGGTGTTCGACACGCTCGACAAGTTGCCGCCCGATGACCCGGTGGTCGCGCTGGCCCGCACGCGCCTGGCGACCCCTGAACACTTTCGCGCCCTCCTCGATTCCCCGTCGGTCTCCGCCCAGCGGATCGAGGAGTTGGCACGCCGCGTGGGCGCGCCGGCCACCGAGGCGCTGCTCGATGCGCTGGCCGGCGCGGATGGTCGAGCCGTGCGACGGCGCTTACTCGACGTGCTCGCCAAGCTGGGCGATGGCGTCGGGGCAGTCGTGGTCAACCGGCTGCCGGGCGCACCCTGGTACGTCCAGCGTAACCTGCTCCTCATCATGGGCGGGATGACGACCTGGCCCGCGGGGTTCACCCCCGCCACCTACGTCGGTCACGCCGACGCCCGCGTGCGCCGCGAGGCGCTGCGGGTGCTCCTCAAGCGTGCCGACCTCCGCACGATCGGCATCATCGCGGCCGTCGGCGACGCCGATCCACAGCTCGTGCGCCTGGGACTCGACGCGGCGATCCGCGCGTGTCCGTCCGCCGCGGTGTTGCGCATCGTGCAGCGGCTCGACTCGGGCACCCTGTCGCCCGAGCTCCACGTGCCAGCCCTGCAGGCGATCGCCGGCAGCGGGGCGCCGGCGGCGCTCGCCTGCCTCCTCGAGACCGCATCGTACCGCACGCGGTGGCTGAAACGCGTCCGCGTGGCTCCCAAAAGCGCGGCGGTCCTGGCGGCGTTGGCGGGCCTGGCGACGTACTGGAGCGACAACGAACGGGTCGCCGCGCTCCTGGCGCGCGCCGCCCACTCGCAGGATCGGGCGATTCGCACGGCGGCGGCGACAACGACGCCGACGACCCGCGCGGCCGAGCCACCGACGTTGGCGCGGGAGCTTCCCTCGCTCGGCACCACTGCACCCGCGCCGCACAATGCACCGACGGAGGGCGCATGGCAGTCACCATGACCCCCGAAGTCGCGTTTCTCCACGCGTTGGCGCAAGCGTTGGCGGCCACGGCGCTCTATGCGCCGGCCCACCCCGCGCGCCGACGCGCCACCGAAGTCGTCTACCAACGCCTCCGCGTCCTCCAAGCCGAGGACGCCCAGCCGTGCTACAGCTTCCTCGGCCGCGACGTCATCTACGGCCAGGCCCCACTCCGCGAGCTACGCGACTGGGAGTGGGCCGGACGGTGCGCCGCCGCGGGCGTCCAACGGATCGAGGTCCTCCGCGACCCGACCGCCGACGAGGTCGCGGCATTCATCGACGACGTACAGGCACGTCTCGCCGCCGGCCCCAACACGGAGCCGATCGCGCCGCGACAGACGGCGATCAAGTTCGGGACGGTGGGCGTGCAGAGTGGGCCGACGGACATGGAGCCGCACCGCCCGGAGCAAGTCGCCGCCGGCGTGCGCGACCTCCTGTCGGCCACCGTGGCCTACACGCTCCGCGAGGAAGCCGACGCGGTCCGCTGGATGCATGGTGAGTCGGCCCGCACCAACACCATCCCGATGGTCGAAGCTGAGGCGGTCGTGCGCTCGCTCTCCGTCGCACTTCACGCCGACGGCCGGCTTATGATCCCGCTCCTGCGGCTCAAGGCGTTCGACCAGTACACTACGACGCACTCTATCAACGTCTCGATCCTCGTGATGGCACTGGCCGAAGCGCTCGGCCACGTCCCCCGCGACGTCCGCGCCCTCGGCATCGCCGGCCTCCTCCACGACCTCGGCAAGGTCCGCGTCCCGCCGGATATTCTCACGAAACCGGGCGCCCTCTCCCCCGACGAACGCGAGATCCTGGACCGCCACCCCGCCGAGGGGGCCCGGTTGATTCTCAACAGCGACCGCCAACTCACCCTCCAAGCGGCCGTCGCCTTCGAGCACCACATCTGGATCGACGGCGGCGGCTACCCGCGCCGCCGCTTCACCCGCGACTGCCACTACGCCAGCACGCTCGTCCACATCTGCGACGTCTTCGACGCGCTGCGTACAGACCGCCCCTACCGCCCGGCCTGGTCGTCCATCCAAGCCCTCGAATACATCGAGCGCCGGAGCGGCAAGGAGTTCGACCCCGAGATGGCCGAGGCGTTCGCGTCGCTCATGCGCAAGAAGGAGGGCTTGGTGCGCGTCGTGGAGGAAGACGACACGGTGATCGCGACCGCTACTGCTTGATCCCCACCCCATCCAACTGCTGAATCGTCGCCGTCGACGGCGCCCGCTCCCGCTGCAACCGCGCCGCCACCACCTCCGCCCGCGCCAGCACCCGCAGCACATTCTCCCCCGCCAGCTTCCGGAGATCCG
>DATMNB010000087.1:0-8798 GCA_035569435.1 Gemmatimonadaceae bacterium | reverse complement strand
GGGCGATCGGTGTTTTCGCGCGGCAAAGGGCAGACGGCGGTCGGTGAGGCGGTGTTCGATCATCGCGTGACGTTGTCTGCCGATCCGATGGATCCCGAGGGCGGTTTTCTGCCGTTCGAGGTGCGTGGCCGGCGGATCGATCAGTATGGGGCCGTGACGTGGGTGCGGGGCGGTGTGTTGGAGCAGCTGGCGTACGACGCGGCGGCCGCGCGGGCGCGTGGCCGGCCGTCATCGACGAACTCCGGCGCGCTTCGGATGGGTGGGGGAGAAACCTCCGTGGAGGATATGATCGCGTCCGTCACGCGAGGGATCTACGTCACGCGGTTCTCGCACGTGTCGATGGTGTCGTCGCGGACGTTGCTCATGAGTGGGGTGACGCGGGACGGGACGTTTTTGATCGAGGGTGGGAAGATCACTGGGGCTGTGCGGAACCTGCGGTTCGAGGACTCTCCGATGCGTGTGCTCCGCACGCTCGGGGCGCTGGGACCGGCGACGCGCGTGCCAGTTGGCGGCGCGTCGTTGGTCATGCCTGGCGGGGTGGTGGCCGATTTCCTGTTTACGGGATGAGTAATGGGTGATCGGGGGGTGTGGGTTCGGGGCGTCGGTCTGTCTCATTTAGAGGGCGGACGACCATTACGCGGGATGTCACTATGGCGACAATGATTGAGACGAAATCGGGGCGCGCGCCGACGCGCGACCAGTTGCTTGCGGCTGCGGCGGCGGTGCGCGAGGAGGTCGGGCGGCGCATCGTTGGCCAGCAGACGGTGCTCGATGAGGTGCTGATGGCGATGTTCGCCGGCGGCCATGCGTTGCTCGTCGGCGTGCCGGGGTTGGCGAAGACGTTGCTCATTCGGTCGATTGCCGAGGCGACGCATCTGACGTTTCGGCGGGTGCAGTTCACGCCGGACCTGGTGCCATCGGATGTGACCGGCACGGAGATCATGGAGGAAGACGCGGTCACGCGGAAGCGGGAGTTCCGGTTTGTGAAGGGGCCGGTGTTCACGAACATCCTGTTGGCGGACGAGATCAACCGGACGCCGCCGAGGACACAGGCGGCGTTGTTGGAGGCGATGCAGGAGCATCGGGTGACGGCGGCTGGGGAGACGCGGGCGCTGCCCGCGCCATTCTTCGTGCTGGCGACGCAAAACCCGATCGAGCAGGAGGGGACATATCCGTTGCCCGAGGCGCAGCTCGATCGGTTCTTGTTCGACATTCGCGTGGGGTATCCGGACGAGACGGAGGAGATCAGCATCCTGCGGCGGACGACGGGGGCGGGCGAGGCCCCGATCGAGCCGGTGCTGACGGCGGAGGATACGCTCGCGCTGCAGCGGCTGGTCCGTGACGTCGCGGCATCGGAGCCCGCGCTCCGCTACGCGGCGCAGGTGGTGCGCGCGACGCGGCCGGACGCGCCGTCGGCGCCGGATCTCGTCAAGCGCGCCGTCCGATGGGGCGCTGGGCCGCGGGCGGGGCAGGCGCTGATCCTGGGGGCCAAGGCGCATGCGATGCTACAGGGGCGCACGACGGTCACGCCAGCGGACATTCGACGGGTCGCTGTACCCGTGCTGCGGCATCGCGTACTGGTGGGGTTCGCGGCCGAAGCGGAAGGCATCACGACGGAGCAGGTGGTGACGGACGTGCTCGGCGCGGTGCAGGAGCCGTCGAGCCGCGTGCACGTCTGACGCACCGCGAGCGTCGGAGGATGCGTGGCTGCTAGCGACGTGGCGGCGCTCGCGCGGGTGATCGACGCGGTGCGCGGGGTGCGGTGGTCAGCACGGCGACCCGTGGCGCCGGCGGCGCCCGGTGCGCATGGGTCGCGGCGGCGGGGGACGGCGGTCGAGTTCACCGAGTATCGGCCGTACCGACAGGGCGACGATCCGCGGGGGCTCGACTGGAAGTTGTTGGCGCGGACGGATCGGGCGTATGTGCGGCTGACGGACGATCACGCGGTGTTGCCCACGACGATCGTGGTCGACGCGAGTCTCTCCATGGCGTATCCCTTGACGACGCGGGCCAAGTGGTGGATGGCAGCGCGACTGGCGCTTGGGTTCGCGGCGGTGGCGCAAGCGTCGGGGGATCCCGTGGGGGTCACCGTCGTCGCTGGGGACGCTATCGTCGGGGACGTGGCGCGCACGACACGGCGAGGCGTGGTAGCGACCATCGCGTCAATGCTGGCGGGGATTCTGCCGGGCGATGGGTCACGACGTGACGCACCTCGCGAGATCGGTGGGGCGGGTGGCCGGTGGGTGGTAGTAAGTGATTTCCTGCAGGCGGACGGTGCAGCGGTGGCGCGCGCACGGAGCGCGACGGTGCTGGGGGGCGAGGTCTATGCGGTGCACGTCGTGGCGCACGAGGAGCTCGACCCGCCACGGCGCGCGCTGCTGGTAAGCGATCCGGAGGACCCGGCAGTGCGGCGGCCATTGCTGGGGGCGTCGCGCTCGGCGTATCTGGACGCATTCGGGGCGTGGCGCGAGCAGGTGCGTGAGGCCTGGCAGTCGGCGGGGGCGCGGTACGCGATGGCGTCGACCGACGAGGCGGCGGATCGCGTGGTGCGGCGAGTGGTGCGGCTGTGAGCCTGCTCGCTCCGGTGTTCTTCATCGTGGCGGTGGGCGCGGCTGCGGCGGCGACCGCGTTGCATTTCATCGTCATGCGACAGCCGCCGCGCGATGTGTTGCCGACGGCGCGGTTCGTTCCGATCGGACCGGCGGTGGCGCGGACGGTGGCGCGGCGGCCCGAGGATCTGGTGCTCTTGTTGCTGCGCGTGGCGGCGCTCCTCATGATCGGTGCGGCGTTCGCGCACCCGGTGTGGCATCGGCGGCGCGCGGCGGTGCTGCATGTCGTGGTGGCGGATCGATCGCGGGCGGTGGCGGATGTCCGCGAGGTCGCGGATAGTGCGGGGCGTATTGCGTCGGGCGTGAACGACGTCCTGGTGGCGTTCGACTCGAGCCCGCGTGTGATCGCGACGTCGCTGCCGGAGTCGTTGGCGGCGATGCGACGCACAGGGGCACGTGCGAGGCTCTCGGCCGCGCTCGTGAGTGCGCTTCGGGCGGCGGGCTCTGGCAAGGACCGCGCGGACTCCATCGAGGTCACAGTGGTGTCGCCGGTTGCGGCGGAGGAAGTGGACGCGGCAACGGATTCCATTCGCGGGCTGTGGCCGGGGGCCGTGCGGCTCGTCCGCGTCGCGGCGCGCGCGGATGCGGAGGGACGGCTCGTGCGGCCAACGGTCCATTGGCCGGACGATGGGCACGTGGCGACGGCGCGGGGGCGCACCTCGATCGACACGGTGAACGCGATCGTGACGGGACGCGTCGTGGTTGTGGCGCCGTTCGAACGACGCTGGCAGATCGATACGACTGGCGCGCGCGTCATTGCGCGATGGGTCGACGGGGTGCCGGCCGCGGTGGAACGGACCAGTGGCGTGGAATGCGTGCGCGATGTGGCGGTGCCGGTGCCTAGTGCTGGCGATGTGGTGTTGCGGCCGGAGTGGCAGCGATTCGTGGGGGTCACGCGGGGCGCGTGTGGGCGCGACGCAAGCAGCACCGGTGGACGGCTCGCGGCGTGGGCTATCGACTCGGCACGGCCGTCGCGCGTCGCGGCTAGCGCTCTGAGTCTCCCAACGGTCGTTCCCAATCCGCTGGTGACGTGGTTACTGGCCGGGGCAGTGATCGCGCTGCTGTTGGAGGTTGTGGCGCGCCGCGCGGGCGCGCTCCAGGGCGCACGCTCGTGAGGCTGGGGGAAGCGATTGCGGCAGTGCGGCGCGTTCGCGCGGCGCTGGCGGCGATCATCGTCGTGCAGGGGTTGCTCGCCGGCGCGGCGGCGGGCGTGCTGGTGGCGTCCGTTCGCGGTGGTGAGGTCGTGGCTGTCGCCGTGGGGCTGCTCGCGGCGGCGGGTGTTGTGTGGCGCTCGCGGGCGGTTTTCTCGCTCGAGGGAGCGGCGCTCTGGGTAGAGGAGCGCGACCGTGCACTCCAATATGCCCTGGTGACGGCGGTCGATCCCCGGTATCGCGGGCATAGGGCGCCGGCGTACGAGGGCGCGTTGCTGCGCCGCGCCGCGCTTCGGGCGATTGGGTCGGCGCTAGGCGCGCTGGTGCTGGCGATCGGCATCCGTACGCTGGCGATCACGCATCGTGGAATGCGGTTCGATCGGGCGCGCGCAGCGACGGCACCTGGACGCGAACGGCCGGTGAGTCGGCTGACGCCGCTCGTGGCGCACGTCGCGCCGCCGGCATACAGTCACGTCCCGGGGCGCGACGTACGCGAGCCGACGAGCATCGCAAGCCTTGTGGGCACCATGGTCACGTTGCGCGGGCCAGGGGACACGGCGGGACTCCGTGCATCGGTCGGGGCCCGCGCGCTGTCGGTGGTGGCGGACGGTGACACGCACTGGCAGGCGGCAGTCTCGATGCCGGCGACGGCGACCGTCGTCCGACTCAGTGATCGTGGGACGGATCGGCTCGTGGTGCTCAGCCCCATTCCCGACGCGCCACCGACTGTCGAGCTCGTGGCGCCGGCGCGGGATTCAACCATGCGGGCCGCGCACGGGACGGTGCCCTTGGTGGCGCGAGCGAGCGATGATATCGGGCTGGCGGACGGGTACTTCGAGGTGATCGTCAGCGCGGGGGAAGAGGAGACTGGCGGGGTGCAAGGCCACACGTTCACCATCGCGCGAACATCGTTCCACGATGTGCGGTCGGCGTCGCTTGGCGGCGGGTTGGCGCTCGACTCCCTGCGTCTCAACCCGGGGGACGTCGTGTCGATCCGGGCCGTGGCTCGGGACGGCAACACGGTGAGCGGACCGGGGGTGGGGACGTCGGACACGCGGACGTTGCGGGTGGCGACGAAGGAGGAGTACGACTCGATCGCCGTGGAAGGTGCGCCGCCGCCTGGGGCGGACAGCTCATACATGAGTCAGCGGCTGATCGTGCTGGCGACGCAGGATCTCTTGCGACGGATGGGTCGTCGCCCGCCGGTGGCGCGCGATACCGTGGTGAAGTTCGCACGTAGACTTGGCGAACGGGAGCAGCGGCTCAAGGACAAAGTGTACACCCTGCTGTACGGCGGTGATCAGGGGGGCGGGGAAGCGATGCCCGTGGCGGAGCGCGTGTTGTTCGACACGGCGTACCACGCGATGAACGATGCATCGATGAGTCTGGCGATCGCCGAAGCGCGCGGGGCGTTGCCGAGGGAGCTGGTGGCGCTGGCGGCGTTAGATAGTGTGCGGAAGATGCAGCATCGGCTGTATCTGCGGGGGCAGCCGCCGACGATCGTCGTGAACACGGCGCGCGTGCGGATGACGGGGACGGAACGGCCGGATGCGGGGCCGCGGACGCCCGCGGTGCCGACGGATAGCGTGTCGCGGCGGCTGGCGAGGCAGCTGGCGGTTATCGGTCGTCTGCCGGTGGTGGCGATCGGGGACTCGTTGGCGCTCATGCAGGTGGCGGCGTACGGCGTGAGCCCGGCGTTGGCGGCCGCGCTGGGCGATGCCGCGACTGCGACGCGCGGGGGCCAGGATCCGACGCCGGCGATGGCACGGGCGCGGCGGATGCTCGCGGGGCCCGTGCGGGTCGATACGGGGCGGACGGCGTGGGTGTCCCCATGACGACGGCGGCGACATGACCACGTTCGTGTTCGCGACCGGACGGTATGCGTCGGGGGATTGGGATTCGGCGCCACTCGTGCCGCCGAACCTGATCGACTCGGTGGCGCGGTATACGAAGATCGACGTGGCGCCGACCGGCGTCATCGTCGATCTCGCATCGACGGACGTATTCGATTACCCGCTGATCTATGTCACCGGGCACCTGCCGTTCCGGTTCACGAGCGCGGAGCGGAGCCGGGTGCAGACCTATCTCGACCGCGGTGGGATGTTGTTTGTCGATGATCACAACCACGATACGGGCGGGCAGTTCTATAAGACGGCGACGGAGGAGCTGACGAAGACGGCGGGGCGGCTGAGCGACCTGCCGAACGATCACGAGCTCTATACGTGTTTCTTCAAGTTCCCCGATGGACCGCCGGACACGAGTCATGAGCTCAACGGGTGGGGCGACAACCTAGTACACAAGCACCTGGAAGCGGTCACGCGGGGGAACCGGATCGAGGTGCTGTACTCGAGCAAGGACTATAGCTCGGAGTGGGGCTATCACCCCGATACGAAGCGGTTTCTGGCGGTGGATAACACGAAGTTCGGGGTGAACATCATTGTCTACGCCCTTACGCGCTGAGCGCGGGCCGGTGATCGAGCCACCGATGTCGGTCACCGACGCGGGGCTGTCCGGCGCTCGCCGAGGGGCTGCTCGATCGGTAGTCGAGTGGGTGCTGCACGCAGTCGCGGTGGGGCTCGTGGCGTGGGCGTGGTGGCGGAGTGGGCATCCGGCGCCGCGCGGAGGCGTCGAGGTGCGCGCACAGGGGGAGCTGCGTGCGGCGCTCGTGCGGTGGACGCTTGGGGAGCCTGTTGCGCGTGCGCATGCGCGGTTCGATGCCGTACCGGACGTCACTACGCGGGAGTGGTTGGCAGCACTGGCGACGACCGGGACCCGAGTGACATGGGACGCGGGCGGAGCCGACGCGTTGCCGGCCACGGCCATCGACGTGGAGCGGGTGGCTGATCCGCGGGGGCTCGTGCGGGTCGGCGTGGCGGCGCCGGCGGGGGCACGCGTGGTGTTGGCGGACCGGCTGGGGGGGATCGACTCCGTGGTGGCGCCGCATGGCATGGTGGGCGTTCGTATGTCGCCCCCGGTGGGAGGGGTCACGGCGCGCGTCGGCGGGACGGTGGCGAGCGCGGCGGCGGTCGATTCGTTGGCGCTCCGACGGATTTATGTCGTCGGGACGGCGGGGTGGGAGGCAAAGTTTGCGGTGCGCGCGCTCGAGGAGGAGGGGTGGACGGTCGATGCGCACCTGCTCGTGGCGCCGAAGAATGACGTCGTGCCCCGGCCGCCGGTGGTGCTTGATACCGCGCACTATGCGGCGATCGTGGCGATCGACAGTGCAGCGGGAGGAGAGCACGCGCTGATCGAGCGGTATGTCGCGTCTGGGGGCGGGCTAGTGATCGCGCCTGGTGCGGCGGCGGCGTTGGCGCGCCTGACGGCTGGTGGGGCGGGCGCGGTGGAACGAGGGGCTCTGACACTCGCCGACAGTGCGCCACTGCGCGGGCTGACGCTCGCGCCGGTGACGAATCTGGTGGCTGGGGCGGTTGCGCTGGCGCGTCGCGATGCGTTGGTCACGGTGGCGGCCCGGCGTGTGGGGGCGGGGCGTGTGGTGCAGATGGGGTATACGGATTCCTGGCGATGGGGCATGGCGGCTGGCGACAGCGCCGCCGCGTATCGCGCGTGGTGGGCGGGACTGGTCGCGGCGGTGGCGTACGCGCCGGTGATTGGACAAGGGACAACGGTGACGGCGGATCCGGCGCCGTTGGTGGCGACGGTGGAGCGGTTGGGGGCGCCCGTCGCGTTGGACCCGGTGGCTGCGGCGCGTCGGCGCACGCTTCCGGTGGCGTGGGTGTTTGCGATCGTGGTGCTGGCACTCCTTGGCGAGTGGGCGTCGCGGCGCATCCGGGGGGTGCGCTGAGTTACGGACTGTGGCGGCATCTGCGCTGGCTGCTGCTCAGCTGCGTGTGCGTCACGGTCTTGGTCACCATTGCGGCGCGACGGCGGTCGCATCGTTCCCGGTATGTGGTCATCGTGGTGTTCGATGGACTGCGTCCGGATGCGATCACGCCGACTGATATGCCAACGGTGTCCCGGTTGGCGCTCGAGGGGGTGCAGTTCACGTCGACCCACGCTGCCGTGCCGACGGTGACCCGCGTCAATGGCGCCGCACTGGCGACCGGGACGTATCCAGGCACGAACGGACTCGTCGACAACACCGTCTATGAGCCGTCGTTGGATTCGGTCGCGCCTGTGAGCACGGGCGACTTTCGCGTGCTGTTGCGGATCGATTCGTTGCGGCGCGGCCGTCTGTTGGAGCGCGCCACCCTGGCCGAGCGACTGGCGGCGCACGGCACGTCGTACGCGGCGGTCAGCACGGGGTCGAGCGGCGATGCGCTCTTGGTCAACCTGCGCGCGCCTGAGGGCGAAGGGGTGTTGGTCGATTCAGGATGTGGGGACGGGCGCGTCGCGTACCCGCGCTGGCTGAGTGATTCCATCGTTCGGCAACTTGGGCGGCCGCCCGTCGAGAGTGACGCGACGACGCTGATCCCGTTGCTCGACTGGACGGGACGGGCGTTGCGGGAAGTGGTCTTGCCGGCCGTTCGGCCTCAGGTGCTCCTGTATTGGTTGACCGAACCGGATCAGAGTCAGCATTTATTCGGTGTTGGATCCCCGCGGACGCGGATGGCACTCCGTGATGCGGACCGGAACCTGGCGCTATTGCTCGATGCGCTGGGCGTGCGGCGAGACTCGACCGACGTGATCATCCTCTCGGACCATGGGTTCGCGCACGCCACGCAGCAGGTCAACGTGACGCAGGCGCTTCGGGCCGAGCAGCTTATGAGCGGTGCAGGGTCGGACGATCTGGTACTGACTGATGACGGGGAGTCTGTTCAGTTCACGGTCAGGGGGCACGACCCAAGACGTATCGCGGCGATCGCGCGGTGGCTTCAGCGACAGCCCTGGACTGATCTCGTGTTGACGCGTGGCGGGTCTGGGCGGGTGGAGGGGGATGTGGCGGGGACGGTGTCGCTCGACGTCGTGCATCTACAGCATCCGACGCGGGGGCCTGACCTGATGGTCACGTTTCGCTGGTCGGCGGATACGAGCGCATACGGGGTGCCGGGCACGGAGGCGATATCGAGTCAGGGGCCGA
>DATMNB010000086.1:0-2660 GCA_035569435.1 Gemmatimonadaceae bacterium | reverse complement strand
CCGTCACGATCGAGAACATCCATCGCAACCGGGCGATGGGCAAGCCGCTCACCGTCGCCATCCTCGACGCCGCGGGCCAGATCGCCACCCCGGTCATCGTTGCCACCCTGTCGATCTGCATCGTGTTTTTTCCGGTCGTGCTGTTGCAGGGACCGGCGCGCTTTCTCTTCATCCCGATCGCCCTCGCCGTCGTCATCGCCATGTTGGCGTCGTACGTCCTGTCGCGATCGCTGGTCCCCACGCTCGCCCGCATGATGTTGGTGCACGAGCCCGTGCATGACCCCATGGGCATCGAGGTCGGCGCCTCGGTCGCCGTCCCGCCGCCGGTGGATCCCCACGCCGGACGGGGCGTGACGCTGGCGCGCCGGTTCAACGATACGCGTGATCTGTATTTCGCGCGGTTTCAGGCCGCCTACGGCCGCCTGCTCGCGGTGTTCATCGCCCACCGCTGGTTCACACTCGGGACGTTTGCGGCCTTCGTCGCCTGCAGCCTGCTCCTCTTCCCCGTGATCGGGCAGGACTTCTTTCCGTCCACCGACGCCGGCATCATGAAGCTGCACTACCGCGCGCCCTCGGGCACGCGCATCGAGCGGACCGAGGCGTTGGTGAGCCAGGTGGAGGATCGCATCCGGCACGTCATTCCGCCGGCCGAATTGGTGACGGTCAATTCCACGATCGGGATCCCGGGTTCGCTCAACCTGGCCTTCGTGCCGACCAACAACGCCAGCGGCATGGACGCCGAGATCCTGGTGCAGTTGGCCGAGAAACACCACCCGACCGCCGGCTACGTCAACGAGCTGCGCACGACCCTCGGTCGGGAGTTCCCCGGGTCGACGATCTACTTTCAGACGGCCGACATCGTGGGCCAGGTGTTGAACTTCGGTTTATCGGCGCCGATCGACGTGCAGATCCGCTATCCCGATCTCGCGCGCGCGTATACCGTCGCCCGGACCCTCCGCGATGCCATCCGCGAGGTCCCGGGCGCCGTCGACGTCACCGTGAAACAGGTCCTCGACTACCCGACGCTCTATCTGGACGTCAATCGCGAGCGGGCGGCCGAGCTGGGGATCAGTCAGCGTGACGCGGCGAACAGCATGTTGGTGTCGCTCTCGTCGAGCGCCCTCGTCGCGCCCTCCTACTTTGTGAACCCGGCCAACCAGGTGAACTACGTCGTGGCCGTCGAGGTGCCCCTCCCCAAGATGACGTCGGCCGAGGATGTGCTCGCCACCCCCGTCACGTCCGGCACCAAGCTCGATCAGCAGGTGCCGCCCTGGGCCGCCACCAATCCGCAGCCTCGGGCGCCCGTGCAAACGCTGGACAACATCGCCCGCATGACCACCACGGCGCAGCCGACCGAGATCGACCATTATACCGTGGCGCGCGTGCTCGATGTGACGGCCAACGTCGAAGGACGCGATCTGGGGTCGGTCGTCGGCGGCATTCAGCGCAAGGTCGACCGGCTTGGTAAGCTCCCGCCCGGCATGAGTATCGCCGTACGTGGCCAGGGCCAGGTGATGCAGGACGCCTTTCAGAGCCTTGGGCTGGGCTTCGTCGTCGCCGTGCTGCTGGTCTTCAGCCTCATGGCCGTGCTGTTCCAGTCGTGGGTCGATCCGTTGATCATCATGGGCGCCGTCCCCGGCGCCGTGGCGGGGATCCTGTGGATGCTCGTCCTGACCCACACGACGATCAACATCGAGTCCCTGCTGGGCTCGATCATGGCGGTCGGTATCGCCGTCGCCAATTCGATCCTCGTGGTCAGCTTTGCCAACGACCAGCGCGTCGAGCGCGGGATGTCGGCGGTCGAGGCGGCCATCGAGGCGGGGAAGGAACGCTTGCGGCCCGTGCTCATGACCGCTGGCGCGATGCTCCTCGGGATGCTACCAATGGCCATCGGCGCGGGCGAGGGCGGCGAGCAGAACGCGCCGCTGGGCCGCGCCGTGATCGGCGGCCTGTCCGTCGCCACGGTGGTCACGCTGTGCATCGTGCCGGTGATCTACACAATGTTTGCGCACGGAATGCCGGGCAAGTACGTGGTCGAGAAACGATTCGAGGCGGAAGAACAAGGACAGGAGTACGAGGCGGAAGCACTGAGACAGGAGTACGATGAATAGAACGGAAGGAACGCCCCCCCCACGCTCACTGGGACTGTACATCGTGGGCGGCGCGCTGCTCCTCACGGCCATCGCCCTGGTCGTCTTTTTGACGGCCGCACGCCATGCGTCGTTCACCAAGGAAACCACCGCCCGTGTCGCCACGGTCGCCGCCGGACCCGTCGTGCGGCTGGTGCCCGTGTCGGCTGGGGGTGGCAACCGGCGCATCACCCTCACCGGGGAGTCGCGCCCCTTCTTCTCCGTCACCCTGTACTCCAAGGTCAGCGGCTACCTGACCGAGGTCCGCGTCGACAAAGGCGACAAGGTGAAGCGCGGCCAGATCCTGGCCGTCGTGGAATCGCCCGAGACCGACGAAGCGGCCGCCTCCGCCCTCGCCGATGCCCGCAACAAGCGGGTCATCGCGGACCGGGAATCCCAACTGATCGCCCAGAAGCTGATCGCACCGGAAGAAGCGGAGACGGCGGAAACCGAAGCCGTCCAGGCCGAGGCGCACGCATCGGCGTTGGCGACGATCAAAGGGTACGAGCTGCTCCGCGCGCCGTTCGACGG
>DATMNB010000085.1:0-18423 GCA_035569435.1 Gemmatimonadaceae bacterium | reverse complement strand
CGACGAACCGGCTGACGGCGGCGGTGTCGGTCACATCGATGGCCTGCGCCAAAACCTGAACGCCATACCGCGCTCGGAGCTCGTCGGCCGCAGCGTCCAAGGGTCCACGGCTGCGGGCGCACATCGCCACGCGGCATCCCTCGGCGGCGAACGCCTCCGCCGTGGCACGACCGATGCCCTGGCTCGACGCGGCGACCAACGCAACGCGATTTTGCAGACCAAGATCCATGACTGTGGAATGATATTAGGTGAGCAGTTCCGGCTCCATGACCTTCTCGACTGCGGTGTCGCCGACTCGACTCACGTAGTAGATCTTGGCGCCGGTGCGGCTGGTGACGGCGCGTTTGACCTCGGTGCCCTCGAAGTACAGGCCCGCGTCGTTGTCGACGGCGTAGCCGGGTTTGAGGCCGCCGGAGCCCACCAGCTTGAGATAGAGGGGGCGACGGGGCGCTTCCTTGTCATAGTGGGGGCAGTGGCTGCCCTTGAGGAAGCCCAGGCACTGGACGGTGCTCAGCTCTTTGGGGCGGGAGTCGGTCGTGCCTTCCTCGAACCAGCAGAGCGAGCCGGCGCTGGCGCCACCCAGGACGATGCCGCGGTTCCAGGCCTCGCGCAGGACCTCATCGATGCCCTGGGCTTTCCAGATGGCTTGCTGATTGAGGGTGCTGCCGCCGGAGACGACGATGGCATCCATCGACAGGAGCACGTCGGCAAAGGTCTCGTGCTGGTCGTAGCTGTTAATGAAGCTTCTCTGCACGAAGGGGACGACGTCGAGGCCCGAGCACTGTTGGTACCAGTCGATGATGCCGCCGGGGTTGTCGGCGGAGGCGGTCGGAAGGTAGCAGATTCGGGGGCGCGGCTTGCCGGTGAGGGTGGCGGTGTACCGGATGTATACAGTGTTGAAGTCGCCGCCCGCGATCAGAATCTTGCGGGTCGCGGTGGGCGCCGGGCGTGGATCCGGGAACAGGCTGGCCACCGGCTCCAGTGTGGAGGATGCGAGACCGAGTGCGCCCAGGGTCGAGGAAGTGACGAACGCCCGTCTTTCCATGATCTACTCCGTCCGGTGGGTGAGCCTGCATAATGGCCACCGGCGGGCGTTCTGTCTATCGGGCGCGCACTACCCTGCGAGTTGCTCCAGGGCGATGCCTCGTGTGCGTGGCCCGAGCAGCGCCACGGACAGGATGACGATCAGCATGCATGACGACAGTAGCGCAAAGACGGCGGTTGTGCCGGACCGGTGCAACAGCACCGCGATCGCAAACCCACTCACCATCGCCGCTAGTCGGCTGAACGAGTAGGTGAAACCGACGGCGCGGGCGCGCAGGCGCGTGGGATACAACTCCGACTGGTAGGCATGGTAGGCGTAGGACAGCGTCATGTTGCACAGTGTCAGGGCGACCCCCCACGCGACGAGTGCCGCGGGACGCGACTGGCTGGCGAAGACGAGACCGCAGGTCAGCGACCCCGCGGCGGCGGCGACGATCTGCCACTTGCGCTCGAACCGGTCGGCGAGGCGCACGCAGAGCAGCGGCGCGAGCGGGTAGGCGAGGGCGATGAACATCGTGTACTGGAGACTGTCGACGATCGTCAGGCCGCGCGACGCCAGGAGGGCCGGCAGCCAGTTGCTGAACCCGAAAAAGCCGATTGCCTGGAACGCGTTCAGCAGGATGAGCATGATCGTGCGGCGCCGGTACGGGGGGGAGACGATCTCGCGCAAGGTGGTTGTGGTGACCGCGGGCTGCACGGCCACCGCGGGCGGGCGCTCGGGATCGAGCGCCGAGGCGCTTCGCGTTTCCAGCGCCGTCGTGGCGGCGAGGGCATCGGCGTATCGGCCCCGGCTCACGAGCCAGCGCGGGGATTCCGGCACGACGCGGCGAATCCACCAGACGACCGGGAGGCCGAGGAGTGGGATGCAGGAGATCCAGCGCCAGCCGCTCACGCCAAGGAGGTCTCTCGGGATCAGGAGCCAACTCACGAGCGCGGCCACCGGCACGGCGCTCAGTTGGATCGCCTGATTCACGGCAAAGGCTCGGCCTCGCACACCTTTGGGTACCAATTCACTGATATAGCTATCGATGGTGACGAGTTGCACGCCGAGCCCCAGGCCGGCGACGAATCGCCAGGCATCGACGCTGGCGGCGGAGTGTTGGGCCGCCATGACGGCCGTGGCGACGACGTACCAGACGAGCGCGTACGTGACGCCGTTGCGCCGGCCCCAGCGGTCGGTGAGCCAGGCGAGGCAGGCCGTGCCGATCAGGAGCCCCCCAAACGTGGCCGCGGCGAACGTGGCCTGGTCGCTCAGGCCAAACAGTCCGGTCACGCCCTCGTGAAAGATGCCGTCGCGGAGCAGGCCGGGGCTGATCGATGCCGTCATCGCCAGCTCGAACATCTCGAAGCTGCCGCCGATCGAGAGGAGGACCACGAGGTGCCAGAGGTACGGCGTGGCCGGGAGGCGATCGAGGCGATCGCCGACCTCAGCGATCACGCTCATTCGACCTCGATCGTCAGCAGCGGCACGTATTGTTGGCCGCCGTAGCAGTCGGCGTCGGTCGGGTCGCCCTGGACGGTGGGACGCGGCATGGAGGCCTTGATCGCGAGGGCGTTGTCATGGTAGACCAGCGTGATGAGTTCCGCCGGCACCTGATAGAGCGCGGCCAGTCGCGCCGGTGTGAGGGGTTGGGCGCGCTTGGCGCGCTCGTAGTCGGCGCGCGTGGCGAACATCAGATCGAACGTGAGCACGAACGGCCCGGCGTTCTTGGATCGAATGAGGTGACACATGCTGGCGAGGGTGGTCATCGCCCGACCTCGACCATCTCGGTCCGGAACATCTCGAGCGGGTCGTCCGGGAGGCAGACGTGATTGAGGGTAAACCGGTAAGCCGCGCCGCGTTCGATCTCCGGGGGCGAGAACGGGTAGGCGATCGTGGTAATGATGCCGTGATAGCCCGGGATGGGGAGATGCGCGCTGGCGTGACAGACGAGTGTGGCGATCTTGGTCGCCACCTCCTGGGTCTGGGCCGTGACGGTGATCAGCACGCCGACCTCGTGGGGGATGACATCGCGCATCGGCTCGAGGGGCCCGAGGACGGCATCCCGGCCGTAGATGCGATAGTCGATCTCGTAGCTGTCCGGCGCGACGTGGCCGCCGAACAGGTCGGCGATCCGGTCGTCAAAGTACGCGCGGGCGAATGGCAGGACCGTGCCCAAGCGGCGGATGATCTGCGGATCGCGGATGCCGCCCACGGCGATCGTTTGAAAGCCGGCCTGGCGCGCGCCTTCGAGCTTGACGGAGTACTGCGTGGCCGGCGTGAACCGCGAGCCGCACACGCGCACGCGGCGGTCGGAGACGGCCAGGTACGTCGCGTCAGTCGTGTCGATGACACCCGACGGCTCGGTCAGCAGGAACGGGTTGCCGTTTTCGTAGAGCGTGTGGGCGGCGACGCTGAGCGGCGTGCACGCCGCCGCCGGGTCGAGCGGCTCGATATCAAAGTGGCCATCGCGCACGTAGGCGAGGAGCGCGTCGGCCGCCGGTACGACGGCGCAGGCCGCCCCGCATTCCAGGATCTTGGCCGCGTGCCACGCGGCGCCGCGGTCGGCGCCGGCGAGCTCGGGGACGACGGCGAACAACGCCGAGTCACTCGCGCGGCCGGCGAGGACGACCTGGGCCCCCTCTTGGAGCGCGGCCGCGATCGGCTCGGCCCCCATCATCCCGACGATGTGGCTCGACTGGATGACCGGGGGCGTGATCGGCGGGGCGGGGACGAGGGGCAGGATGCGGCCCTCGGCCCAGCGGCGCATCACGTACTCCGGCGCTTGGTCGGCTTTGATCAGTGCCGTGCGGACGACCAGGCTTTCTTCAGCGGCGATCTCGCGCAGGATGCCCGCCATCCAGTCGACGCCGACGTCGCGGCCGGAGGTTCCGCAGGATCCGATGATCAAGGGCACGCCGAGGGTTTGGCGGGCGTACAGGAGGAGGCGGAGGTCGCGCTTCACGGCGTCGCGTGAGAACTTGGGCGCACCGCTGCCGAGCGAGGCCGGGCCGGAGTCGGTCGATCCAGCGTCGCAGGCGATGACGTGCGGGCGGCGCGCGACGCCGCGCTGCAGGCTGTCGATCTTGAATCCGGCACCAAGCGCGCCCGTGGGCGACAACACTCTGATTTCCATACGTGCAACGATGCCGGGCGCGGCGCCGCGATTCAATCTTGATTCTCGGCGTCCATATTGGACGCGATCGTGCTATTCGGGCAGGCGTCCGGTATAGGTCGCGCGCGTCAGGATCATCTCGCGGCCGTGGTACTGCTCCATGGCGTGCGCGATCCATCCGGCGGCGCGGCCGATCGTGCCGATGGCGATCTCCTGTCCGGCGAGGCCCAGCTTGCGTCCGACGAACAGTCCCATCAACATGAAGTTGGGGCCCCGACCGCCGATGGCAAGCGACGCGTCCGTGGCGTGTCGGATGCGAACCACATCGGCGTCGTCGCCGAACCGCGACTCGATCGCGTGCAGGAGCGCCGTGCCGCGCGGATCGCCGTCCGGATAGACCGATCCATCAAAGCTGGCCAACGATTCTCCCGCCTCGTGGCGCGCCTCGATCGGCGAGCGCGGATCCGGCGCGGACAGGATCTCGTCGAGCAGGAGCGTGACATCGGCCAGCCGGAGTTGTTGCAGCCGCTGGCCCTGCGAGGCCATGAGACCCGCCGCGACCGCGCGATACGGCGTGATCCCTAAGTTGGCGAGCGCGCGCACGGCGTACGTGGTGCCCTCGAGCGCGTGGTCGGCCGCGAGAATGAGGAGGCGCCGAATGATGTCGTCGAACCCGCGCGGTGCCCCGAGCGCCGAGGCGATCACCTGCGCGATCGGTTTGGCACTGGGCGCATCAGCGCCGGCGAGGATGGCCGCGGTCCATCGGAGCACATCGGCGCCGGCGCGCGCAAAGCCCGCCGGCGACAACAGGTCGTGCTCATGGCGGGTCGCGTACTCGATCAACGGGAGCAGCACGATCGCGCGCTCGATCGGCGTCTGGCCCTCGAGCAGCTGGCGGGCCGGAGCAAACGTCGCCGGGACGGGCGGCGCGGTGGGCGTGAACGCCGCCGCCTCATCGGCGCCCCAGAGCAACGCCGCGACCGTCTCGAATGGCGCCGTGTCGGCGAGGTCGACCGCGTTTCGGCCCCGATAGTAGAGGCCGTGTTTGGTGAGCAGCGTGATCTCGGAGTCCGGCGAGACGCCCGGGCGTGCGACGGCGGGCCACTGCTCGAGCGCGTCGCCCATCAGGCGCTCGATGTCCGCCCGCCAGTACAGGCGCGCCCGCGTCCCGGGCATGGCGCGCGACCGGAGGTTCTTCCGGCTGACATACGCATAGAGCGTCTGGACGCTGATCTTGAGCAGCGCCGCGGCCTCTCGCGCCGACACGTACATCGCGTCGTCCGCCATGTCCCTCCGCGTCTAGCCTTTGCCGTCCAGGACGAGGATGCGGAACGTCCCCGGGGCTGCCTTGATCCCACCGAACGTCAAGTGGAATTTAGCCGTGGGGAGGTAGAGCCGCCCGGTCGCTGGGTCGAGGGCGCCGGTGTGCGCGCCGACGTCCGTCTGGATCGTGGCGACCACCGCGGGCGCGTCGGGATGTGACTCGTCGACGACGGCGAGGGTGCCATCGCGTCCGCACGGGATGAAGAACGCCTTGCGGGCCGGATCGACGATCACGGCATCCGGGATGCGACCGATCTCCATCTGGGATAGGACGGTGCCGTCAGTGGCGCGCAGGGCCAGCGCGGTCTTGTTGCCGCACGCGGTGACGAGCACGCCGGTCACCGTGTCGAGACCCAGCGCCCGCGGCTTGTCGCACCCCTTCAACTTGTAGCGCAGGAGGACGCGGCGCGCGGCGACGTCGAGGACGGCGATCTCCGAGGTGCTCTCGACGTTGACATAGACGTGACCCCGACCGTCGGAGACGGCGAACTCGAGTTTGCCGCCGATGGGAATTTTCCCAGGCGACGAGCCATCCCGCGGGTCAATCACGGTCGCATCGCCGTCCTGCGCGTTCATCACGACCGCCATACCCGTGAGGCCGTCGAAGGTTGCGGCATCGGGATCCTTGCCGGTCGGGACCTGGGCGATGACGGTGCCGGTGGCGGTCTCGAAGAGCGTGGCGGTATTGAGGTCGCCGTTGGTGCTGAGGGCGTGGCCAGATGGGAGGAGGATCACGTCGTGGACGTGCGTGCCGGCGACGAACCGGTTGGTCAGCTGGCCACTCGTGAGATCGACGTAGCTCACGCCGTCGCCGCGCGCGACGTACAGGCGTCGGGCGGCCGAGTCGACGCTGGCGTAGTCGAACTTCCCGTCGGGGCCGGGGATGCTGTTGACGACCGAGAGCGTGGTGGCGGACGCGGGGTGCTGCGCGGTGACGACGGACGGGCCTCCGGCGACGATGCCGGCGATGACGATGGCAGCGGACGTGATGCTGGTTCGGGTGTGCATACATCGCGAGTGTCGGGGACGTTGGGTCGGCGCGCCCCGTATAGGTCGGCGACCTCGTGTCCGTGTGGCGCGCAGTCAAGCGCTCGCGTGGCGCGGTGTCAATCTGCACACGCGGCGTCAATGGTGGACGGGGTGCGTCAAGCTTGAACCTCGTGTCTGATTTGATAGTGTGTGGGTAACCTCACAAGGATCATGTTGTGTCTTCTCTCCTCGTGCGAGCCACTGGGTTCGCACTCGCTATCGGTGCACCGGTTGGTGCACTCGTGTGTGCATCGACGCTCGCCGCGCAATCCACTACACCCGCTCCGACACCGACTCCCGCTGACAGCGCCGCGCGTGGTGTGATCAGTCCCGGCGACACCGGCGTCGTGCAAGGCACGCCGGGGCCGGGATACCATCCGCTGACGTCCGGCATGCGATGGCACGATTACCTCCATTCCGTCGTCGGGCCGTTTGCGTTCATAACGCCGGCCATTGGCGCCGGTCTCGGGACGGCCGGCAACACGCCGAAATTCTGGCCGAAGACGGCCGGCGGATTTGGGCAACGGTACGGGACGGTCTTTGCGGCGAACGTCGCGGACCAGACGGTCAAGGCCTCGTTCTCCGCGGTGCTCGGCGAGGACAACACGTACTACCCGTGCACGTGCCGGAACATTTTCGCGCGCACGGGGCATGCGATCGTCACGAGTTTCTTGGCCGTGAATGGGAATGGGCACTACACGCCGGCCATCGGGAGCTTTGCTGGTGCCTACGCGGCCGGGTTCACGACGATGGGGTTGTACGGGCACAACTACGGCGTCGACGGCGGGTTCCGGCTTGGAACGACCGCGCTGGCCGGGCACGCGGTGTCGAACATCGTCAAGGAGTTTATCGGGCCGATCTTCTCACCGCACCGCGTCCAGTCCGGGATGGGCGGGCCCGGCGTGTCGCCGTGAGCCCGTCATGGCGTTATCGTGCCTGAGATATGATGCTCAAGGCGCTCCTGTTTGACGTGTTCGGGACGATCGTGGACTGGCGCGGGTCGATCGTCGACGAAGGCGCCGCGTGGGGCAGGGTGAAGGGGCTCGAGATCGATTGGGGGGATTTCGCGGACCGGTGGCGCGCGGGATATCAGCCGGCGATGGCGAAGGTCCGCAGGGGCGAGCTGCCGTGGACCAAGCTCGACGACCTGCATCGCGTGATCCTGGCCGAAGTGCTCGAGGAGTTCGACATCCGCGGGCTGACGGAGGCAGAGAAGGACGACTGGACGCGGGTGTGGCATCGGTTACGGCCGTGGCCCGATGCGGTGCCTGGGCTCGCGCGACTCAGGCAGCGATACACCATCGCGCCGCTGTCGAACGGCAACGTCGCGCTGCTGACCGATATGGCGAAACGCGCCGGGCTCCCGTGGGATGTGATTCTGTCGGCGGAGTTGGCGCGGCACTACAAGCCGGACCGGGAGTGCTATCTCACGGCCGTCGAATTGTTGAGCCTCCAGCCAGATGACGTCATGATGGTGGCGGCGCACGTGCCCGATCTCGAGGCCGCGCGTCGGGTCGGGCTCCGAACCGGGTTCATCTACCGGCCGCTGGAGTATGGGCCGGGGCGGGCGGCCGACCGCGCGGCGGCTGGGCAGTTCGACGTGGTGGCCGACGACGTCATCGCGCTGGATCGGGCGCTTGCCTCGAGGGGTGCGGACCGTTAGGCTTTAGGCGGATCGATCAGTCCAGAAAGCCCGCCCGGAGTCGCCGTATGACGAGACCCAAGCTCTTTGACCGTGACATCGCCCTCGAGCGGGCGATCGAGGCGTTCCGTGCGTGTGGCTTTGCCGGGACGTCCACGGACGATCTGCTCCGGGCGATGGGGATCAGCCGGCAGAGCATGTACGACACGTTTGGGGACAAGCGCCGGCTCTATCTGGAGGCGCTGGGCCGGTACAACGCCGAGAGCATCGCTGAGGCCATCCGGGTGCTCCACCGATCGCGCTCGCCCCGGGCGGCGCTCGAGGCGATGCTCGTCGATTGGGCCACACGATCGGCCGGCGAGGCGCATTGCCTCGGGGTCAGCTCGATCAGTGAATTCGGGCGGACGGACGATGCGATCGCCACGCTGAACGACGCCAGCGGCCAGGTGCTCATGGCCGCGATCGAGACGGTCGCGGCCGACGCCCAGGCGTCGGGGGAGATCAATCGGGATCTCGATCCCAAGGTGGTGGCGCGGTTCGTCGTGTCGCTGCTCTCCGGCCTCAAGGTGTCCGCCCGTGCGGGCGCGTCGGAGGCCGATCTGCGTGGGGTCATCACGCTGGCGCTACGCAGTCTTTTATAGACCACTCAGTCCAACAAATCATGGCTAAGACGATCTTCATCACCGGCACCAGCAGCGGGCTGGGGCAGCTCACGGCACTCCATTTCGCGAGGCAGGGATGGCACGTCGCGGCGACGATGCGCGCGCCGGAGCGGGACACGGTGCTACGCGGGCATCAGAACATTGACGTCTTCCCGCTCGATGTGACCGACATCGGTCAGGTGCGGGCAGCGACGGCCGAGGCCATCGCCAGACTTGGCGTGATCGACGTCGTGGTGAACAATGCCGGGGCCGGGTCATATGGGCCGCTGGAGTTCGCCGAGGAGGGCACCATCGATTGGCAGTTCGCCCTGAATGTGCGCGGGCCGATCAATGTCATGCGCGCGTTTTTGCCGCACTTCCGCGCGAACAAGGGCGGGATGTTCATCAATATCAGCTCGTTCATGGGCGTGACGACGGCCATGCCCACCGGGTCGCTCTATAACATGTCGAAGTTCGCGCTCGAAGGCTTGACGGAAGGTCTGTATTACGAGCTCAAGCCGCTCAACATCGAGCTCCGACTCATCGAGCAGGGTGGGTCACGGGGGAACAACTTCCTGAACAACGTCGTCTACAACACGAATGCGGATATTCGTGACTATGACGACGTTGTCCGAAAGGTGCACGCGGTGTTTTCGGCGGTGCGGGAACAGCGCGCGAATGATCGGTTGGATGATCCGCAGGAGATCGTCGATGCGATCCACGCCGTGGCGACTGGCACGAGTCAACAGTTCAGAACTCTGGTTGGGCAGATCGGCAAGGATCTGATGGCGCTTCGCCGATCCGTGCCCATCGAGGAGTACTTGCGCACGATGGCGGCGCAATTCGCCTGAGGTGAATTTGCCCGCACGATTCGGGTGGCTGCGGCGATAGGGCGCCCGGTAGGTTTTGCGCCATGATCACACATCCTCCGGGACACTTTGTCGACGTCGATGGCGCGCGTCTCTGGGTCGAGAGCGAAGGGCAGAGCGATCGGCCGCCGCTCCTGCTGTTAGCCGGCGGGCCGGCGGCGTCGCACCTGACGTTTCATCCGTACTTCTCCACGTTGGCTGACGCGTATCGTGTGCTCTACCTCGACTATCGGGGTCGGGGGAAGTCGGAGTATGTAGGGGCGTTGGGTGACATCACGTTTGAACGGGATGTGGCGGACGTCGAGGCGGTTCGCGTCGGGCTCGGGCTCGACCGCCTGAGCATCTATGGATTTTCGTACGGCGGGATGGTGGCGCAGGCGTATGCGCTGGCACATCCGGAGCGTGTGCACCGGTTGATTCTGGCCAACACGGTGCACAGCGCCGAGATGTGGCAGAAGAACCATGAGAACATCAACCGCGAGTTGGCGAATCAGTATCCCGAGGTGTGGGCGCGTATCCTCGAGCTCCGCGGGCAAGGGGTGCGGTCGACGGATCCGCGGATGCAAGCGCTGTACGCCGTGCACTCGCGGCTCGTGCGGTTTTACAACCCTGACATGGCTGCCAAGCTGCTGAGTGAGCCGGGGTCGCGGAACGAGGCGCTCTATCCGGTGTTTGTGGGCGATGACGTCGAGTTTTTCATCGGCGGCCAGGTGGCCCGACTCCCCGACTTCCGCCCGCGGCTGCATGAGTTGCGCATGCCGACGCTCATTCTGGCGGGGCGGTATGACCGCGCGCTGTACCCGGCGCACCAGTACGAGTTCACGCGGTATGCGCCGCAGGCGGAGTTCGTGTGGATGGAGCGGAGCGGGACATTCGCTCACATCGAGGAGCCGGACGCCGTGTTCGCACTCGTCCGGCGCTTCATTGGCCCGTGACCAGCACGACGCGGAAGCGGGCCTTGCCCTCCATCATGCGGGCGTAGCCGGCGGCGGCGTCGGCGAGGGGGACGGTCTCGATCATGGGACGGATGTCCTGGAGCACGCTGAAGGCGAGCGTGTCTGCCATGTCGATCGGGGTTCCCGTGAGTTCGCCGGAGATGGTGCGGCCGCCAAAGATGAGTGGGATGGCGCTCACCTGAATGGCGTCGCTGGGTAGGCCGACGACGATCAACCTGCCGCGGGGCGCGAGGCCGGGCAGCAGTGGTCCGATCGAGCTGCCGGCGGGTGCGGTCGCCAGAATGGCTTTTGCGCCGCCGAGTTGGCGTAGGGCGGCGCCGGGATCTTGGATGGACGCGTCGATGTAGACGTGTGCGCCGAGCGATTTCGCGGTCGGCGCCTTGTCGGCGCCGCGGCCGATGGCCACGGTGTGGAAGCCCATGCGGCGGGCGAACTGGACGCCCAGGTGTCCCAGGCCGCCGATCCCTTGCACGGCCACCAGGTCGCCGGCGCGGAGGCCGGAATTGCGCAGGGCGTTATACGTGGTCACGCCGGCGCACATGAGCGGCGCGGCGTCAACCGACGCGAGCTCCTCCGGCACCGCCGTGAGAGCGCGTGACTCGGCGATCATCACCTCGGCGAATCCGCCGTCGACGGTGAAGCCGGGCATGGTCAGGTGCTGGCAGTTCACCATGTCGCCGCGGCGGCATGATTCACAGACGCCGTCTTCGCCACCAAACAGGCCAACGCCGACGCGTTGGCCGATACTCCAGCCCGAGACGCTGGGGCCAAGGGCGTCGATGCGGCCGATGACTTCGTGGCCGGGGACACGCGGCCACGTCTGGCCCGGCAGTCCACCCGAAATGGTGGCTGCATCGCTGTGACAGATGCCGCAGGCTTCCACGCGAATGCGCACCTGGCCGGCACCGGGGGTCGAGAGCGGTCGGTCGACGAGGCGAAACGTGTCTGGGGCTGACACTTCGACCGCCTTGTACGTCGTGTGCATTTTACATCTCCTCTTTGAGTCGGATGGTCCCATGGCCATCAAGCCGGTGGCGATGGACGTGAACGATGACGTCGACCGTCGAACCGGACGCGGGTCCTACGTCGACGGTGCCCGTGAGATGCATCGCGCCGGTTGCAGTCATAGTGCCCGTCACGTCGGCGCCGAACGAGCGTGCGTCGTCGTCGCATGACACGAAGACGAGGGCGTGGACGGGACCGGCGGTCGCGGGACCGCCGGCTGGCGCCGGCACGAGATGCTCGACGCGGATGGTGATCACGCCCGCGTCCGGGGCGTCCAACCTGCCGCGCCAGACATCGTCGACGCCTTCCGCGCCGCGGCCGTCCTCGTGGATCGTGAAACCGGTGCGCTCGAACGGGGCCGACAGGAGCGCGACGGATAGGACAGTGCCGAGTATGGTTTTGATCATCGTGACGGTGCACTCCAAGTGTTCTACCCACTAATACTGCGCGTAGGTAGGTATAGCCGGCAGCGGTCTACCTTGTCAATGGCAATATCGTTGGGTAGGTTTACTCCCATGGTAGAGACGCTGCCGGCACCGGTCTTTCTCGCGGGACAGTCGTGGCTGGACTTCGTGAACACGGCGTATCTGGATCGTGGGCAGCCGGTCGAGCTGCTCCCGGATGTCGAGCATCTGATCGACTGGCTGGTCGCGGCGGGACTCCTGGATCGCGCGGAGGCCGCTCGGGCGCGGGCGGGGCGGCATGGGGCGGCGCTGCTGGACGAGGCGCTCGAGGTGCGGCGGACGCTGCGGGAGTTAGCCGAGTGGCTGATCGACGGGCATCGCACGGTGCCGGTGCGAGCGCGTACGACGATCAATCGGGTGCTGGCGGCGCGGTCGGGGTATCCGCAGGTGGTTGGGGAGCGGAGGCTCGAGCAGCGGGTGGTAACGACGATCACCCAGCCGATCGGGATTCTGGCGGGGGTGGCGCAGTCGGCGGCCGATCTGCTCACGCATGGCGACTACGGGCTCGTCAAGCAGTGTGTCGGGCCGACGTGCGTGACGGTGTTCTACGATACCACGAAGAACCATGCGCGGCGGTTTTGTAGTGCGGCGGTGTGTGGGAACCGGTTCAAGGCCGCGGCGCGGTATCGTCGGCTCAAGGGCGAGCGGGACTGATCAGGCCGGCGTCACGTGGAACTGAAAATTGGACGTGTTTATACTCCTTGCAGCGCGGCGAGCGCACCTCATCCGTCACTGCGAGCTGACACTGCGAGGAGAACTGTGATGTTCGACATGAAGAATTTGAGTCGACTCAAGAAGCTGGACGCGAGCGCCCCGGACGGTATGAAGGCGTTCTGGGCGTTTGACAAGGCGGCGTTCGCTGAAGGGGCGTTGACCGTGCAGCAGAAGCAGTTGATGGCGGTTGCGGTGGCGTTGACCACGCAATGCCCGTACTGCATTGCGATTCACACCAAGGCGGCGCGTGAGGCGGGGGCGAACGACGCGCAGTTGACGGAGGCCGCGCTTGTCTCCGCGGCGATCCGGGCGGGTGGGTCAGTCACCCACGCGACGCACATGTTCGAGGGGTGACGCAAGGCTATGGGCGCCACTTCACGTGGCGCCCATAGGTGCGCCGCTAGCTCACCGGGTGGGGCACGACCGTGATGGTCACGGCCGAGGGGTATTGCTTGGAGTGGTGGACCTGGTTGTGGGCGACGAGGCTGGTGGTTTCGTCGTAGTTGTGACCGCCGGTGTTCAGGTTGCGGTCGAAGCGCGGGAAGTTGCTGCTCGAGATTTGGAGACGGATGCGGTGGCCGGGCTCGAAGTAATTGCTGGTCTGCATCGGCTGCATCGTCACCTTGTAGACCTTGCCCGCCTCCATGAAAGCGGTCTTGTCGTAGCCCTCGCGGTAGCGGACGCGCTGGATGTTCTCTTCGAGGTTGTACGACCGGCCGTCGGGGTAGACGTCCTCGAGCTTCACCGTGAAGTCGGTGTCCTTGCGATCGGACGACACGTAGAGCGTGAGGGTGATCGGGCCGCTGACTTCCATGCCGTGGTCGAGCGGCGCGGAGGTGTAGACCAGGACGTCGGGGCGGGCTTCCATGGTGCGCTGATCCATCGCGCCGCCCAGGAGACCGGGTTGGCAACAGACGTTGCCACCGTGTGACGGGACGGGGTTCATCGGATCGTAGGTGAAGCCGTCGGGCGCGTCGGGGCCCGGGCGGCGTGCGGCCAGGGTGCCGTCACCCGTCAGGGTGTTGGCGTGGCCGGCGCTCGACAGGAAGAAAGTGAGCGGCTGGGCGCCGGCGGGGGGCCAACTGTCGGCCGTCTGCCACTTGTTGCGGCCCATCATATAGTAGCGGACCTTGGGCAGGGTATCGAGCAGGCCGTTGTTGGTGCCCCTGAGGAAGTGATCGAACCAGCTGAATGTCAGGGAGTCGTAGTCGTAGCGCGCATCGCCCTCGTCGCGTTCGCCGACGACCGTGTGCTCGGTGGCGCGCTTGTACTGGCAATGCAGTGTCGGGGCAATGACCGCGTACTGCTGTTTGCCGATGGCCGGTGAGGCCGTCTCGCGCACGTGGTTGAACAGGGCCAGATTGGGGCCTGTCGACACATCGTACCAGGTCATGAAGTAGAGGCCTGGCACGTCGATGACCATGTCATCGTGATAGAGGCCCCCGCGATACCACGCCGAGTCGTTGGGCGCGCGCTGGATCATCCGGCCGCCGGTCGCCACGGGCTCGGAGTCGGCGAAGATCCCGCCGGGTGAGCCGACCGCCGCGAGGATGTCCTGCTCGGGCAGGTGCTTGAACGCTTCCGGCCAGTCGACGGTCGGCATCTGGGGCGCCAGGTCGAAGAGCCGGGACTCGCGGACCAGATCCGCCTGCGATGTATTGGACGCGAACATGGGGCGGACGCTGTTCTGTTCTCCGTACAGCCAGTCGATGAACAGCATCTGGACGGCGCCGCCGCGGTACCAGTTGCCCTGCTCGTAGTAGGGCTTCACGCGCCCGACGCCGGCGCCAAAGCTCTCCGGGATGATCGTGGCGAGCCCCGGCGGCGACATTGCCGCCACGCCCATCTGCCACTCGGCCGTGGAGGAGCAGCCGATGAGACCGACCTTACCGTTGGACCAGGACTGGTCGTGGAGCCACTTGATCATGTCATAGCCGTCGGTGCGCGGCGGCCCGAGGATGTCGTAGGTGCCCTCGGAGTAGAAATGGCCCCGCTCGTCCTGCTCGACGAACGCGTACCCCCGCTTCACGGCGTCGAGGACCTGCGTCATGTCGGCCGGCGCGCTGTTGCGGACGTCCCAATAATTGAAGTTGTATGGGGTCCGGACAAAGATGATGGGGACCGGGCCCGTCGCGTTCTTGGGGCGGTAGACGTCCGTCATGAGGCGCGTGCCGTCGCGCATGGGGATCATGAGGCGGCGGTCGATGACGGCGATGGATTCGAGTTGTTGTTCCAACTCGAAGCGATGCGCCCGGGCCGCGGAATCCAGCGGGGCGCGTGTCTGCGCGCCCGCGAGGGGGGCGGAGACGAGGGCGGTCAGGGCGGCGAGCGCCAACCGGCGAAGCGTCGTGCGCATCAAGGGCCTCCAGGGGGCAGCAACCGTGCGGGGCTCAAGTCAAAACATTGTAGGCAGCGCAAGTACGCGCGAGCCTTTTCGAACGTTGTCGGCGTGCGGTGGGGGGCGCCACGGGGGTCCTCGTGTTTGCGTCCACCGTATACAACGTGTATACTCGCCCGTAGCTGGTGTCCGATTGGCGCATCCCCAAGAATTATTTTCGCGCGCGTGTCAGGGGATGCGTCCGGTGGCGTGTCATCTAGGAATACCCTCGACAGAGACGCATGGGTCGATCAGCACCATACATTCGTGCGGCCGTCCTGCTCGCGGTGGCCACGGTGGCCACGTCGAACGCCGGGTGCCAGCCGTCGGCGACGGCGGGTTTGCCGCACTATACGGCGGCCGACGTGCAGTTCATGCAAGGGATGATCGGCCACCACGCGCAGGCCGTGACCATGGCCGGGTGGGCGCCGACGCACGGCGCGCGAGCCGATGTGCAGATTCTCGCGGGCCGGATCGTCGTGTCGCAGCGGGACGAGATCGCGTCGATGCAGCGGTGGCTCCGGGACCACCATGAGATGGCGCCGGACGCCAATGGCCACATGACCATGGATATGGGGAGCGGCGGGCACGACGCGCTCATGCCGGGGATGCTGACGCCGGAGGAGATGGCGCAGCTCGATCGGGCGCGGGGCCCGGAGTTCGACAAGTTGTTTCTGGCCTTCATGATTCACCATCACCAGGGTGCCCTGACGATGGTGCAGCAGCTCTTTGGCACCCAGGGCGCGGCCCAGGACGAGGTCGTGTTCAAGTTTGCGTCCGACGTCGGCGCCGATCAGACGGCCGAAATCGATCGCATGGTGACCATGCTCGGCACACTTCAATCTGCCTCTCAATGACCCTGGTCTCGCGGCTCGTCAGCCTGTCCCTGGTGTTTGGCACGCTCTCGTGCGCCTCGACGTCGGCGTCGCACCTGTCGACCACGCCGCCGACCCCGGACCCGCGGGTGGGCCTCAAGGGTGGATGGTTTGACGCGTCGCAGGCGATCTGGAATCTGACGTTGGTCTCGTCGACGCCGCCGTCGGCGGATTTCATCGATCGGAAGGACCCGGGGGCCGCGCGGCTCGTGAACTCGGACCTGGCGTTCACCGGGCCGTACGTGATTCAGGGCAACTATAGCGGCTACCAGATCTGGGACATCACGAACCCCGCTGCGCCGACGTTGCACGCGAGCTATGTCTGCCCCGGCTCGCAGAGCGATGTCTCCGTCTACGGGACGCTGATGTTCGTGTCGGCCGAAGCCACGAGCGGGCGCACGGACTGCGGCACGCAGGGGGTCGTGGATACGGTGAGCCAGGTCCGGGCGCGGGGGATTCGCATCTTTGACGTCAGCGATCTCGGGCACCCCAAGCCGGTGACGATCGTGCAGACGTGCCGCGGGTCGCACACCAACACGCTCGTGGCAGACCCGAAAGACCACGACAACGTCTATATCTACGTCTCGGGCTCCTCGACGGTGCGGTCGGCGTCGGAGCTTCCGGGGTGCACGGGCGGGACGGTCACCCAGGACCCCAACACGGCGCTCTTCCGGCTCGAGGTCATTCGCGTGCCGCTAGCGCATCCGGAACAGGCGGCGATCGTGAGCTCGCCGCGCGTGTTCAACGATCTCGCGCCGGCCGAGCGTCATGGCGAGTCGCATGCGGACTCGGTGGCGTTTGCGGCGTTGCTGGCCAGCCTCAAGATCACGCTGCCGCCGAAGTCCGGGCCGACGCAGTGCCACGACATCACCGCGTACCCGGCGATCGGACTGGCCGGCGGCGCGTGCGGCGGCTACGGCATTCTGCTGGACATCACGGACGTGGCCCACCCCAAGCGGATCGGCGCGGTCTCCGACACCAACATGGCGGCCTGGCACTCGGTGACGTTCAATAATGACGGGTCGAAGGTGATCTTCTCCGACGAGTGGGGCGGCGGCGCGCAGCCGCGGTGCCGTCCGACGGACAATCTCAAGTGGGGGTCGGACGCGATCTACACGATCAGCGCCACCCGCACCATGTCGTTGGCGAGCTACTACAAGATGTCCGCGCCGCAGACGCCGGAAGAGAACTGTGTGGCTCACAACGGGTCGCTGATCCCGATTCCGGGCCGCGATGTGATGGTCCAGGCGTGGTATCAGGGCGGGATTTCCGTGTTTGACTGGACGGACGCGTCGCATCCGGTGGAGATCGGGTACTTTGACCGCGGGCCGATGGATGCGACCAAGCTGGTGCTCGCCGGGTACTGGTCAGCGTACTGGTACAACGGCTACATCGTGGGGTCGGAGATCGCGCGTGGGCTCGATCTTTTTGCGCTCAAGCCCAGCGCGTTCATCTCGCAGCACGAGATCGACGCGGCGAAACTGGTGCGATTCGAGTGGCTCAACGTGCAGGGGCAGCCGCAATTTGTGTGGCCGGCGCGGTTTGTGGTGGCGCGGGCGTATCTCGATCAACTGATGCGTGACGGGTATCCGCGGACGACGGCGATCGCGCAGGCGCTCGACGCGGCCGAGGGCATGACGGGGTCCGATCGTGCGGCGGCGCTCACGCGATTGGGGACGCAGTTGGACGCGGATGCGGGCCAGGGCCGCGACGGGGCGCGGGTGGCGGCATTGGCGGCGGTGGTCAAGGCGATGGCCGCCGACCCGGCGCACGCGGCCTGAATCTACGCAACTCCACGCAACTCCACACAACGCATGTCGGTGCGGACTCGTCACCACAGTTCACTGTCAATAATTGATATTGCTCACACAACTTCTTGACGTGCGGCGCGCATGTGTACACCATGTATCCAGCACGGTGGTACGTGTGTGGCACCCTCCATACGGTTGGCTCCCCAGGCCCCCGCGGCGACCCGCGGGGTGCTTGTTGTTGTGTCGTGACTAGCTCTCCCCTGCGATGGCCGCGTCTCGCGCCGATTCGCCGCAGGGTTGCACGCGTTGGACAGGTATCTACCGTTTCGCACCCGGGAGGGGAGTTGAGGACATCCGTCGTCGGCGTCATGGCGCGCGCCGTACCACTCATCGTGTTGGGGATAGGGGCCACCGTGGCCGTGGCAAACGTGGCGCAGGCCCAGGAGCGCACGCGACTCACCGGCACGGTCATGGATTCGGTTGACAAGCGCCCGATCGGTCAGGCATCGGTCGTGGTCACGGGCACGACGTATGGCGCGGCGACCAACGACAACGGGCAGTTCACGATCGCGCTGCCGTCAGACGCCAAGACGCTGACGGTGCGGCGGATCGGCTATCGACAGTCGGTCGTGGCGGTG
>DATMNB010000084.1:0-4319 GCA_035569435.1 Gemmatimonadaceae bacterium | reverse complement strand
AAGTCGACTCGCTCGAGGTGCGGCGGGGCGTGGCGTTCCTGCTCCGGCGACAGCAGGCCGACGGGCTGTGGGATGATCCCTGGTTCAATGCCCCGGGGTTTCCGCGGGTGTTCTTCCTCAAGTACCATGGGTACGCCCGGTACTTCCCGGTGTGGGCGCTGGCGCGCTATCGCAACCTGACAACGCGGGCGCGGGGCAGTACCTGATGATCGGGATCATCGCCGCGTTGCCGGCGGAGGCCCGGTGTCTCTCGGGCGTCGAGGCCCGGGTGGTGGTCTCCGGCGTTGGCGCGGCCGCCGCGGCGCGGGCGTGTGCCACGCTGCTCGCGGGCGGTGCGGACACGTTGGTGAGCTGGGGGACCGCGGCCGGACTCACCGACGCGATGACCCCGGGGCGCGTGGTGGTCGACGCATCGTTCGATGCCGCCGCTGTGGCCGATCTGCTGGTGGGGGCCGTCGAGGGTCTCGCGGTGCGTGGCACGATCGCGAGTCCGGCCACGGTGTTGCAGACGCCCGCGGAGAAGCGCGCGCTGGCTGCGGCAACAGGCGCACTGGTTGCCGACATGGAGACCGCGGCCGTCGCCGCCGCGGCGCGGGCGGCCGGCGTCCCCTGGTTGGCGGTGCGGGCGGTCGCTGATGCGGTCGACGTGGGTGTGCCACTCAGCGTGTTGCGGGCGATCGATGACCGCGGGCGCGTGCGCTATGGCCGGCTTGGCGCGGCGTTGCTTGGGCGGCCCGGCGATGTCGCGGCGTTGCCTGCGGTGGCGCGCGGGTTCAATGCGGCGCTTCGGTCGCTCCGACTGGTGGCGACCCGCGGTGGGTTCGCCGAGCTGGTTGCCGCATCATGATGTTGGTCACGGGGGCCACGGGGTTTGTCGGGGCAGCCGTGGCGCGGCGGCTCGTGGCCGCGGGGCAGTCGGTGCGGGTGCTGGCGCGCGCGGGGAGCGATCGGCGGAACCTGGACGGTCTCCCAGTCGACGTGGCGACAGGCGATCTCACGGATCGGGCGTCGCTCGATCGTGCGGTGGCCGGGTGTCGCGGCGTCTTTCACGTGGCTGCGGATTATCGGATGTGGGTGCGCGATCCGGCCGCGATGTATCGGGCCAACGTTGATGGGACACGCGCGTTATTGACGGCAGCGGCGTCGGCCGGCGTGGATCGGATCGTGTACACGAGCAGTGTGGCGACGTTGGGGATTCGCGCCGATGGGCTGCCCTCGGATGAGGACACGCCGTCCTCGTTGACGGACATGATCGGACACTACAAGCGATCGAAGTTTCTTGCGGAAGAAGCGGCACAGGCGTTGGTCCGGGACGGGGCGCCGGTGGTGATCGTCAACCCCTCGACTCCGGTTGGTCCTGGCGATGTGAAGCCGACCCCGACCGGGCGTATCATCGTTGACGCACTGGCCGGTCGGGTGCCGGCGTACGTGGACACTGGCCTCAATATCGCGCACGTCGATGACGTGGCCGAAGGACACCTCTTGGCTTACGAACACGGAGTGGTGGGACGCCGGTACGTGCTGGGCGGGACCGACCTGACGCTCAAGGCGATCCTCGCGGCGCTGGCCGAGATTGCCGGGCGGCGGCCACCGCGGGTGGAGCTGCCGCACGCGGCTGTTCTGCCGGTCGCCTATGTCGCCGAAGCGTGGGCGCGGGTGACGGGGCGGGAACCGCTGACGACGGTTGACGGGGTTCGGTTGTCGCGGAAGCGGATGTTCTTTTCGAGTGCCAGAGCCGAGCGCGAGCTTGGGTACCATACGAAACCCGCGATGTGCGCGTTTCGGGATGCGGCTGGCTGGTTTCGCTCGCATGGCTACGTTTCATGATCGGCTTCCACGGCATGTACAACCGCCTGAGGCGCATCGCATGGATCTGATTCTGGCGCAGCCCCGCGGGTTTTGTGCGGGTGTGGTGCGCGCGATCGAGATCGTCGAGCGGACCCTGGAGATGCACGGGGCGCCGGTGTACGTGCTGCACGAGATCGTGCATAACCGGCGCGTGGTGGAGGACCTGGAGTTGCAGGGCGCCGTGTTCGTTGAGGAGTTGAGCGAGGTGCCGCCCGGGGCGATGCTGATTTTCAGCGCGCACGGGGTGCCGCGGCGGGTCGAGGAGGCTGCTGTCGAGCGCGGCCTCACGGTGGTCGATGCGACCTGCCCCTTGGTGGCCAAGGTGCACCTGCAAGCTCAACGGTACGCGGGCGAGGGGCGCGAGCTGATCGTCGTCGGGCATGCGGGGCATGTCGAGGTCACGGGGACGCTGGGCCAGGTCGATGGGCCGGTGCACGTGCTGTGCAGCGTGGCCGAGGTCGAGGCGTTGGTGGTGGAGGATCCGGAGCGGCTGGCGTATGTGACGCAGACGACGCTCAGTCTGGACGATACGCGGGACGTGGTGGAGGCGCTCCGGCGGCGGTTTCCGGCGATCCGCGGGCCGGGGTTGGATGATATTTGCTACGCGACCCAGAATCGCCAGAATGCGGTGCGGGCGATGTCGGCCGCGGCGGATGTGCTGCTGGTGGTGGGGGCGCGGAACAGTTCCAACTCCAACCGCCTTCGTGAGGTGGGCGCACAGCACGGTGTGCCATCATATTTGATCGAAGGGGCCGGGGACATCGACCCCACGTGGTTGGCGGCGGACGCGAACGTGGCGATTACGGCTGGGGCGTCGACGCCGGAAGTGTTGGTCGAGGATGTGATTGCGCGGTTGCGTACATTGGGCGTGCGAACGGTGTCGACGATCGACGGCGTGCACGAGACGACTACATTCCGGCTGCCGGTGGAGCTCACGCGGGCGCGGGTGGCGGAACTCGAGGGGACGGATTGATGGGCATACCATTCATGCAGCAGGCGCGGATCGCGTCGTATGTCGTCGGCAAGAAGCTGAGCGGACAGAAGAAGTATCCGCTCGTGCTCATGCTGGAGCCGTTGTTTCAGTGCAATCTCGAGTGCGCGGGGTGCGGGAAGATCGCGTACTCCAACGATGTGCTCAAACAACGGTTGACCGTCGAGGAGTGTCTCGCGGCGGTCGACGAGTGCGGGGCGCCGGTGGTGGCGATTCCTGGCGGCGAGCCGTTGATCCACAAGGACATCCCCCAGATCGTGGCCGGGATCGTGGCGCGGAAAAAGCTCGTGTCGCTGTGCACGAATGCGATTCTGCTGGCCAAGCGGATCGATGAGTTCACGCCGTCGCCGTATCTCATGTTCTCGGTGCATCTCGATGGGTTGCAGGAGCGGCATGACGCGTCGGTGTGCCGCGAGGGGATCTTCGAGAAGGCCGTGACGGCGATTCGGATTGCACGGAACAAGGGGTTCCGGGTGGGGATCAACTGCACGTTGTTCCAGGGGGAGAACCCGGAGGAAGTCGCCAAGTTCTTTGATTTCGTGACCGAGATGGGGGTCGAGGGGATCACGGTCTCGCCGGGGTACAGCTATGAGATGGCGCCCAGGCACGATGTCTTTCTTGGGCGGACGGAGAGTAAGAAGCTGTTCCGGGACATCTTCAAGCGCGGGGAAGGGAAGAAGTGGCCCTTTACCGACTCGGCGTTGTTCCTCGACTTCCTGGCGGGGAATCAGGAGTACGAGTGCACGCCGTGGAGCACGGTGACCCGGAACGTGTTTGGGTGGCAGAAGCCGTGTTATCTGCTGGTCAATGAGGGGTATGCGCCGACGTATCAGGCGTTGATGGACGAGACGGATTGGGATGCGTACGGGACGGGGAAGAATCCCAAGTGTGATAACTGCATGGCGCACTGCGGGTATGAGGGGACGGCGGTGAATGACGCAATGGCGCATCCGCTCAAGGCGATGATGGTGTCGTTGCGGGGGCCGCGGACTGACGGGCCATTGGCGAAGGATCCGGAGATCCGGTATACGCGGCCGACGACGGGGATCCCGCTCAAGGTCATCTCGGAGCCGATGCGGAAGTCGAGCTGACGCGCGGCGCGCGGATTGCGGTTGACGGAGGTTTGGAGCTTGGGCTCTAAACCTCCGTTTTCGCATCAGGTGAACAAATGATCCTCGCTGCCATCGCCGCGGCGATTTGGGTTGGGATTTTGCTCGCGCCGTGGCGTGCCTGGAGCACGGACGAGCAGCTCAACCCGATGGGGGAGCTGCCGACCTATGATTTGTCGGATGTCACGGCGCTCATCCCGGCGCGGGATGAGGCGGCGGTGATCGGGACGACGGTTGCGGCGCTCAAGGTGCAAGGGAAGGGGATGCGCATCGTCGTCATCGATGATCAATCGAGCGACGGGACGGCGGACGTCGCGCGCGCGGCGGGGGCGGAGGTGATCCGTGGGGGGCCGCTCGGCGAGGGGTGGGTG
>DATMNB010000083.1:0-8195 GCA_035569435.1 Gemmatimonadaceae bacterium | reverse complement strand
GGACCACAGCGGCCCGAGATGCAGCCGCGCCCACCACGCGAACGCAAACCCCACCACCATCACGCCCACCACGATCCAGGCATCGGTCCAGGCCAGCCGCCAAAGCCGGAGCGGCCCCTCATAGCGGTGCGCGGGCGCGCTCAACAGGATCGCCCCGAGGATGAGCACAACGTGATAGCCAGCCTGGGCGCCGACGCCGGCGCGCCGTTCGGATTTGTGTTGCCATAGAAGGGCGGCCACAATCCACGACACGGCAAACGCTTCCCACAGCACAACGATCGCCACGCCTGGACGCATGTGGAGCTCCCCTGAGCGGTGAGTGACACTCTAGTTAAAGATGAGCTTTCTGCCAACGGCGCCCCAGCCTACACTTGAGGCGAGAGGTCGCCGACGAGGAAGGCCCCCGTGCCGCGGACACGCAACACCGAACTCACCATCGCGCTCGACCCGGCGAATCAACTGCCGCTGTATCTGCAGATCGCCCGCGCGATCGCGGGCGACATTCGACGCGGGCGACTTCGGCCCGGCGATGCGCTCCCCGGCAGTCGCACCCTCGCCCGCTCCCTCGCCGTCCACCGGAACACGGTGATCGCCGCCTACACCGAGTTGGTAGTCGAGGGATGGATCGCGACAGCCGTCGCGGGCGGAACGTTCGTCGCGACCAAGCCACCAGACGCGGCGCGGCGCAACCGCGCGACCGCTCCCACCTGCAGTGTCCCGTCGGCGCACCCCGGCTACCCATTAGGCGCCCCACTCGCCGGCGATCGGCCCCCGGGCTACCGCCCTGGCCTCCTGCTCCTGGCGCGTGGACTCCCGGATGTCCGCCTCCTGCCAACGATCGAGATCGCGCGCGCCTATCGCCGCGTGCTCGCCCGGTCCGGACGGGAACTCCTTACATACGGCGACCCACAAGGCCATCCGCGGCTCCGCGCCGCGATCACCGCCATGCTCGCGGCAGCGCGCGGAATCGTCACGTCGCCGGATCGGGTGTTGATCACGCGCGGCAGCCAGATGGCCCTCGATCTCACCGCACGCGCCCTGTTCGCGCCAGGCGACACGGTGGCCGTCGAGGAGCTCGGACAACGTGCCACGTGGAACGTATTCCAGCTGGCCGGCGCGACACTGCTACCGATCCCGGTCGATAAGGATGGCCTGCGTGTCGATGCGCTGCTCGCGGCCGCCGAGCGCCAGCCCATCCGGGCGGTGTACGTAACGCCCCATAGCCAGTTTCCGACCACGGTCGTCCTGTCGCCCGAGCGCCGCGCGGCACTCCTGGCGTTCGCCGCCGAGCGAGGCGTGGCGATCATCGAGGACGATTACGACCACGAGTTCCGCTACGACGGGCGGCCGCTCCTGCCACTGGCCAGCCACGACACCGCGGGCGTCGTGATCTACATCGGCACACTCTCCAAGATCCTCGCGCCCGGCTTGCGGATCGGATTCGTGATCGCGCCCTCAGCCGTCGTCGACAGGCTGACCAGCCTCCGAGTCGCCGGCGATCTCCAGGGCGATCTCGCCGTGGAATGCGCCGTGGCCGATCTGTTCGAGTCCGGCGAGCTTGGCCGCCACGTGCGCCGCATGCTGCGCACGTATCGCGCCCGGCGCGACGCGCTGGCCGCGGCACTCCGGCGCGATCTCCCGACCGCGGTCGACTTCGCGATGCCGTCGGGGGGCATGGCGCTCTGGGCGCGCGTCCGCGATGGCATCGACATCGACGAATGGTCCCACCACGCCCTCTCGCTCGGCGTGTCATTCCGCGGCGGCCAGCCATACCACTTCTCGAACGACTGCATCCCATTCGCGCGACTCGGCTTCAGCTTCCACGACGAAGGCGAGCTCGAAGAGGCCGTCCGGCGCATGGCGCGCGCCCTCGAGCGCGTCTCGCGCCGGACGACCCTCGGTCACTGAGCATCAGGGGTCGTCGTCGCCGTCGTCCCCGTCGCTATCACCGCGCACCGTCAGATCGTACGTCACCGCTGTCGTTCCGGCCGGGTCGGTTGCCGCGCTCGAGATCACGTGCCGGCCGGGTGCGAGCGGCTTGATCATCACGAAATACCCGTCGGAGATCGCTGCCTGACGCCGGCCGGTGATGCACGGATCCAGCACGGCGTCGAGCGTCGTGCTGCCCGTGAAGTACGTGAGCGCACGCGAGGTGAACCGATACGCGGTCGGGTTGGGAAGGCTCTGGCCGTCGACCGTCAGCGTCAGATCATGTGCGGCACCGACAATCGGCGCCGCGCCCTGGATCAGGAAGGCGTACAAGGACTGCCCGGGCGCGGGATGGAAGCTCGTGTCGGGACAGGGATAGTCGTTCCAGACGCCCGAGAGATTGACGACCAGTGCCTTGCCGTTGGGGATCGTGCAGGCGCGCGTCCCTGACGTCGCCGGCGCTATGAGCACGGGCAGGTTCCACACACGCCCGCGCTGTCCGTTCACGCACGTCTGCCCCACGGAATCGACCAGCGGGTTCTCGCTCGCGGGCACGCGCTCAGCCCATTTCCACCAGCGCTGGCTCCAGTGGATCATATCATGGCCATACGGCGCTGCCGTCGGCCCAAACGCGAACGCCGCATCGTCCGCCCGACCGGTCGCGCGAGGACCAACCATATCGGCCGCGGCGGGGTCCGTCGCGCGCGGCCCCTCGCACGCGCCGAGGACGGTCACCGCCAACGCCACACCGCACCACATCGTAGCTCGCATGCATTCCTCCCGAAATGCTGTGCGAGGCAACGTCGGGTCGGGGCGCGCCCCCGGGTAGGTCCAGTTCTCGTCACGTGGACTAGTCCAGTTTACATTGTCTGGACATGCACAAACGCCCCCTGTCCGTCACCATCGCTGGCAGCCTGTTCCTGGTGGCAGTAGCAATGGGACTCGCCTCCCATCTCACCGGGCTCCGACTTCAGGGACCATTCCCATCCGATCTCGCCTGGCCCCTCGGCGTCGGCCTCGTGGGCATCGTCGCCGGCGTAGGCATGCTGCGCGGCTACAACTGGGCGCGATGGCTGACGCTGGCATGGCTCGCGAGTCACGTCTATCTCAGCGCCCTGGAATCCCGGCAGAAGCTGGCGATCCACGTACTGATCTTCGGCGCCTGTGCGGCACTGGTCTTCAACGCCAAGGCCAACGCCTATTTTCGGGCGCCGGGGTCCTCGAGGCTCACGTGACCGATCGGGACGATCAGAGCGCGTTCGCCGACCAGGATGGCCGGCCGACCCCCAGCGACGACCGGTTTCGATTCCTCGTCGACAGCGTGAACGATTACGCGATTTTCTGGCTCGACCCCGAGGGACACGTCGCGAGCTGGAACCAGGGCGCGCAGCGGATCAAGGGATACACGGCCAACGAGATCGTGGGCCGTCACTTCTCGACCTTCTACCTCCCACACGACCTGGCCAGCAACAAGCCGGCCCGGGAACTCGCGATCGCCGTGGCAGACGGCCGCTTCGAAGATGAGGGATGGCGCGTCCGCAAAGACGGGTCGCTCTTTTGGGCCAACGTCGTGATCACCGCGCTCCGGGACGCACATGGCGTGCTCGTCGGCTTCGCCAAAGTCACGCGCGACTTGACCGAACGCCGCGCGGCCGAGGACCGCGAGATTGTCCACGCCCATCGGCTCGCCACGGAGGAAGCCGCGCGGGCTGCGGCCGAGGACCGTGGCCGAGAGCTCGCGTCACTCCTCGAGCAGGTGCAGATGCAGGCGATTGAGCTCGAGCAACAGAACGAAGAGGCGCAGGTGCTCACCGAGGAGATCGAGCAAACCAACGAGCAACTCCACCGGGCACTCGAGGCAGCGGATGAGGCAAACCGCGTCAAGATGGAGTTCCTGGCCACAATGAGTCACGAGCTCCGCACGCCGCTCAACGCCATCACCGGGTATACGCAGCTCCTCGATCTCGGCGTCTACGGGCCCCTCACCGACGAGCAACGCCACGCACTCGGCCGCATTCGCGCCAGTGGCCATGTGCTCCTGGGTCTCATCAATGACGTCCTGAATTACGCGAGGCTCGACGCCGGGAAAGTGGAGTTTGCGCTGGCGACCGTCCAGCTGCTCCCGATCGCGGAAGACGTCGTGGCACTTATGGCGCCTCTGGCCGGCGCGCGGGGGATCACGCTGTCGATCGATGGCGCCAGCGGCTCCCCCGAGCATCAAGACCCGCTCGCGCGCACCGATCCGGAGAAACTGCGACAGATTCTCATCAATCTGCTCTCGAACGCCGTGAAGTTCACGCCCGCTGGCGGATCGGTCACCGTCGCCGCCGGACGCGAGGGCCGATACGCGACGATTGTCGTTCGCGACACCGGCATCGGTATTCCAAACGACAAACTGGAACGCGTGTTCGAGCCTTTTGTCCAGCTTGGGCGGTCGCTGACCAGCAGTGCGGAAGGCGCGGGTCTGGGGCTTGCCATCAGCCGTGACCTCGCCCGTGCCATGGGCGGCGATCTCCTCGTCGAGAGTCGCGAAGGCGTCGGCTCGACGTTTACCCTGCTGGCCCCAGGCGCGTGATCACGAACCCTTCGATACACAGATGTTGAACTGTCGCTGAACATCGCCTTTTGTGAGCCAGCCGCTCCGGACGACCTCGCGTAGGACACGCGTCTTGTCCGGGATCGACGTCAACGTCCTGACCGACGCGATCGAGCGCCGGGCGATCGCGTCGTCGACGACGGTTCGCTCAGCGCGCGCGCGGACCTCGCCCAGGACCGCGAGCAGCACAGCCGTGCGCTCGGTATTGGATGCGATCGTATTGGTCGCGGCGAAAAACGCTGTGCGAACCGCGGTGTCAGCGAGGTGGTCGACGCCGGCCACCGTCCGCAGCACCCTCGACTTCTCGACGTCCGACGTCATCGCCCCCGCGGCTCGAACAACCTCGGCGACCGTGTCATCGTCGCGCGTCCCGCGACCCAGAGTGCCGAGCAAGACTTTGCGGCGCTCGACGTCGGATCGCATCGTCGCGATCGCACCAAACAGCGCCCGGCGGACGGTATCGGCCGTGCTGTGCCGCAGCGCGACTTCCAGTAGCCGCTGTCGCTTGGCGACCTCCGACGTCACGCGACCGGCTGCCGACGCGGCGTCGGCGAGTATGAGATCGTCCCCCGGGTGTCCATGCGCGCGCGACTCCCGGGGTGTGGCCGGACTCGCGGTCACCGGGCGCACGACAGCCAGCGCACCGATGGCAACTGCCGCCACGGCCAGCGCCGGCGCGATGCGGCGCGCGCCGAGCGGCCGGCGACAAACCGCGCCATCAAGGATCGCCAACAGCCGGCCTTCGATCTCGGTCCGACGCGCCATCGCCAGCGCCGCCGCGGCCGGCACGGTTCCCCCTCGGAGCGTCTGCGCGAGCTCCAGCAGATCGCCGGCGTACCGCGAGGGCCGCGCGCCGGCCGCGAGCACCAGATCATCGCACGCCCGCTCACGTTCCAGCCGCATACGGGCCGCGGCGATCCACGCGAGTGGGTGGAACCAGAAGACCGCGACCGCGAGCTGCCCGACGATGTGCGTCAGCACGTCGAGTCGGCGCACATGCGCGATCTCGTGCGTCAGCACCAGTTGCCGCCGCTCCTCGTCCCAAGCATCGGCATCCGCTGGCAGAATGATGACCGGCCGCAGGATCCCGGAGGTGATGGGCACAACCCCGGCCGATCCCCGATAGAGCACGATCGGCCGATGCACGCCAAACCGGCGCGCCGCCGCCTGGACGAGCCGCGTCCACGCCGGATCATCGATCGGCCGTGACATCCGCAGGGCCGCGCGCAACCGCCATAGCCCAAACGCGAGCCGCGCCATCACGGCCGCCGCCCCCAGCCCCCACAGAACCCACCACACCCATGCCGCGATCGCTCCCTGGCGCGATCCGCCAGGTGACGCACGGAGCACAGTCGCGCCGACAGCCTCCGACCGTTGACCCGCCGCCTCCGACGCCCCGCCGCCAATCACCGGCGTCAACTCGGCAACCTGCCGACGACTGGTCGACCGCCTGTGATACGTGCGCGTGTGCACCGCGCCCATATCGCGTGTCCGCGAGACAACGCCATCGCCGACCGGCGCGTTGGCGACCCGCGCGACATCCGGCGCCTCTGGAAACGCCATGCCGGCGAGCCCGGGCACCGCGACGGCAGGCACCGCGACAGTCCATGACGGCACGACCGCGGGCAACGCCGGCAGTATGAGCAGCCCGGCCAGCGCCGTCGCCCACACGAGGTGTCGCGCCGCCGCCGGCGCGCGTCGCAGCGCCGCGACGACGAGGAACGCCACAGCCAGGAGAAGCGTCCCGCGAACCGTCAGGTCGAGCATGGTGCCATCCCTCCCCAGGTGCGCTACCGCCCTTCCTCACTCGCCTGCCGAATGAGCGCCGTCAGCCGAGCTCGCTCGTCCCGCGTCAGTGCGCGCTCCGACCCGTCGAGCAGCGCCGCCACCGCCTGCTCAGTCGAGCCGTCAAAGAACGTCGCCACGACGTGCGCGATCGCCGACCGTCGCGCCGTTTCGCGCGCAACCGTCGGCCGGTACACATACCGTGGCCCATCCTCGTGATGCCGGACGTGCCCTTTGTCCTCGAGCGTGCGCAGCATCGCCCGCACCGCCGAATAGCTCGGGGGATCCGGCATCTCGGCGACCACATCGGCCACCGTCCCCTCGCCATGCCGGAACAGCACGTCCATGATCTGCCGCTCCCGGCGGCTCAATCGATTTGCGAGGGCATCGGCCATGCCATTTATCTAATTGTATGCTGCAAAACTAGCAATCCCCCCTCCCCCGGGGTCACGGCGCAATGCGGTGGACGCACTAGACGGTGAGCGTCGCGGTCAACGGACGATCGATCGCCTGGCGGGCGGGATGCACTATATCATTCCCTCTCACCTTTGCCGAGGTCACGTTCCGCTCATGACACCCCGTCTCCGTGGCGCCGTTGTACTCGTCGGTCTGAGCCTCCTCTCGGCGGCGCCCGCGCGCGCGCAAGCCGACGAGAAGGCGGTTCTCGCGGTCGTCAACCAATTCTTTGATGGGATGCGCACTCGCGACACGGCCGCGATGCGCTCGACGGTCTTACCCTCGACGTTGTTAGAGCGGACGAGCTCCGGGCCGACGGGGATGGGTGAGCCGATCCCGATCGCGCAGTTCATCGATCGGGTCGGCAAGGGCACCGGACCGGGCGGCAATGAGCAGATCAAAGATCCCAAGGTACAGATCGACGGGCCGCTCGCCTCAGTCTGGACCTACTACACCTACACGGCCGGCGGCCAAACGCAGGTGAACCACTGCGGCACCGACGCATTCCTGCTGCGCAAGGGATCGGACGGCTGGAAGATCTTTCACGTGGCCGACACATCCCGGAACGAGGGTTGCACCCCAATCAAATGACCGTGAGACGCTGACCGTGAGCCGCGCCGACGCGAAACTTTTGGCGCGAGACCCCCATATCGTGCGTTCCACCCTCGAGGACCCGGCCCGATGATCGCCGCCCTGCTTCGCCTGTTCGCGCTACGCCCGTTGCTGGCAATCACGATCTTCGGCATCCCCCTTCTGCTGCTGGCCGCGGTGGGGCTGCTGACGATCGTCGTCCTCAAGATCCTGATATTCGTCGTGCTGCCGATCGTCCTCGTGATCTGGCTGGTGCGTTGGTTCTGTGGATCGAACGGCGAGTCGGGGCGCTAGAGAGGACACCCAACGCACATGACACCCAAGGGGCTGCCACCGAAAACCTTCGGCGCGATTCTGCCGGAGAATGTCGAATGGATGCCCTTCCCGGCGTTCCCACCATCGGCACTATTGGCCGTCCTGGTGGGCGATCCCACGCAACCGGGCCCGTACGTGATTCGGGTACGGTGATCTCGGGCGTCTTCTACGTCGGGCGAGGCACCGAATTCGACGCGACACAGTTAATCGCATACGCCCCGGGCAGCGTGATCGTACTACCCGGCGGCACCGCGCACTTTCATTGGGCCCAATCGGGCGAGTACGTCACCCAGGTGACCGCGATCGGACCGCTCGGCTTGGAGTATGTCGATCTCCATGACGACCCGCGGCGGCGCGACCAGTGAAATCGCCGCCCCGCGGGCGCATTACCGAACGTGACGACAACACCGTAAGCGTCAGGGGCCGCCTGACGCCGAGGCCGACGCCGATGCCGCTGGCGAGCCGTATCGCTTGTACCAACTCATCATATAGAGCTGCGTCCTGATGAAGTTGGTTGGTTTCT
>DATMNB010000082.1:0-4571 GCA_035569435.1 Gemmatimonadaceae bacterium | reverse complement strand
CCCCGCGCCCTCGCGCGCGTCAACGCCAACGGGCGCCTCCTCCACCTCCACGCTCGCCCGCGGCACCCACCCCGGCGGCGGAGGCGGCGTCGAGCCCGGGCGCGGATCGGTTGCGGGCGCGTCGTCGGTCGGCTCGGTCATGCCCGGCTCCTGCGGCCGATGGCGCCCCGGCGGGGTCGGGCGCTGCCCGCACGCCCGGTCGGGTGAACCCCCGACGTAACATCGGGCACTTGCGCGACGGTGGGCACCGGCCTTACCATGCGCCGCAGTCCACCCCGATGCAGGAAGGGCCGGCGCTCGGAACGCCAGCCCTCCCCAGCCTCCGACCCCTCTTGCAAGGAGCCCAAGGCCCATGACTCGGTACGCCCTCGCCCTGTTCGCCGCAACCCTCACCGCGTGCTCTTCGCCCGCGCAGGCGCCCCCGGACGCCTCCGCCACATGCGGCCCCTTCGCGCACGCCAACGTCGCCGAGGGACCCGACGGCGGGTGTGCCTTCGTGTGCGAGCCCACCTTCGCCGATTGCGACGGCGACCCGGCCAATGGCTGCGAGACCGCCACCGCGGCGGATCCTCACTGCGGCGAATGCCACGCAGACTGCGCCGCCGCCGGTGGCGTGTGCGCCGAGCAGCCGAGCGGCCACTACCGCTGCGAGCCGACCGACGCGGGATCGGACGGTGCGCCGTGAGGGCGGCGATTCTGCTCTGCCTCGCGTTCGCCGGATGCGGCGACGGGTCCGCCGAAGTCTTCATGGAGACGTGCGTCCCGGGTCCGGGAGGGAGCACTTCGATCTTCGGAGGCTTCGCGTCGCACGACTTCGGCACGACCGATCCAGAGGTCCTCTCGCGCGTCTCCGCCATCGTTCATTCGGGACTGCATGGCCCCAACGGGCAGCCTTCCACCTCCGAAAATCCGGGCATCGTCTTCGATGGTAGCGTCGCGGTTGTATCTTGTACTGCGGGAGACGCGGTTGCCTTCATCCTGGGGGCCCCGTGAAGCGCGCCGCGCTGCTTTGCTTGGCACCTTCGGTAGCCGCTATTCTCGGCTGCGGAGACTCGCACCAGTGCGGACCGAACCCGGTCAACATCATCATCGAGCCCGCCCCCACCGCGATGTCGATCGAGCCCGCGGACGGGGGCCTCGACGCGGATGCGTGTGCGCCGTCGTCCACCTGCGAGATTTGTCCGGTAGGAATGCCATGCGTGCCGTGTCCCTGCCCGGACGGCGGCTAGTCGCCCTGACTATTGCCGCCGATGCTCACCCAATAGACGGTACCACCGACATTAACCGTCATGACGTCGCAGAAGGATCCACCGGGGGTAAACGGGGCAGCAAACACCGCGATGTGATTCCCCGCATGATCGTCCACGCTCCCGGCATGCGCTCCGTTGAACGGGACACCCCCGATCGAATTCGGGATGACGAAGCGGCACACGATGCCGACGGGTAGAGGTCCAATGTTGGGATCCGTCAGCCCGACGTCGAAACCGGCGGCGACCGTATTCATGATCACCACATCATAGTTCTCCGCGTGAAACGTATTCGGGGCACTGGTCGTGATGACGATCGTCCGCAGGATAGTCCATGCGCCCGCGCCGCTCTTCGACCACGTTCCGCTCTGCACATTAGTGCTGCCGGCCGCAAGATTCAGTTCATTGCCGCTTGCCACCACGAGCGACGTTCCGCCGGTGATCGTGACGATGTTGTGGAAGAACGTGAGCCCGAAGAAGTCGTGCTGCCCGAGCCAGATCAACTCGTTCGCGATCGTAAGCTCGGCGGCCCATGCGTATACGCCGCCGGCCTGCATGTCAGGGTACGCAGCTTTTGCATGCTGCCAATTGTCGGTGTGGACCTGGAACGCCGGGTCCACGCTTGCGGCGTTCACGTCGTCGCCGTCGGTGGGGATGGTGACCGCGACCGTGATGAAACCGCCGTTGACCCCGGTGTATACTTCGCTCATGGCTCAGAGGCTCCTCATGGTACCGAGACGTACGCGGCGGGTTGGTAGCGGTTGGCCCAATATTGCCAGTTGCCGGCGGGATATCCGGCGCCGCTTCCGGTTGGCTGGAAGTGACCGCCGAAGTCGAAGATGATGTAGAGGCATTGCGACGCCGCGGGCATGAACCGGATCACGGCGTCCCGCATGCCAGCGATATCGAGCGTTGTGGCATTGCTGCCCCATGTGAGATTCACGAGCCCCCACGTGAGACCGGCGCCGCCCCATTGGTTCGGATGCGTGAACGGTCCGCCGCTCATGTCGACGACGACCCAGAAGCGGGACCACCGGACGCCGGTATACGGGTCCCAGATCCAATTGGACGCGGTGATCGGCGGGCGCGCCGTGAGCGGCAGCGTAAACTCGGGCGCAGTCCCTACCATGCCCGCGGGCGCGCCGACGCCGGGGGGCATGCGTGCATACCAGTGGCCCGAGTCGGTGACGATGTAGAGCGGCGGCGGGTTTGGAGCGAAAAAGCCCGAGAGCTGCTCCAAGATGGCGAACGGCGACCCGGCTCTGCGCCACGCGCGGAGCCACTGCGCGGCACGCGCGGCCCATGCGGCACGCGGCTCGACGCGCCCGGGGTAGATGCCGGCGTTGCGCGCCACGAAGGGATCGCACTCGGCAGGACCGGCGCCTGGAAAGCGCGCGCGGACGCCCTCGAAGATCCATTGCATGATCGCATCGAGCGGCGCCACGACGGCGAACAGGAAGGCTTGCGTGACCTTGCCGAAGAGCCAACGCGGCCCCGCCGTGAACCATCGGCGGATGTCGGAGAACAGGGGCGGGCGCTCGGTGGCCATGGCGCTAGTTCTGGATCACGTTGGTGATCGTGGCGAGCGGAGCGCCCGAGAGCACGGCGAGGTGGTCCGGGTTGATTGCGATGTCGGAGGCGGGCATGGAGATATCCGCCGTGATGATGGCGGGCGGGAGCCCGGCGCCGGGCAGCGCGCCGAGAATCACGCTCTCCAGCACTTTGACGTACACGTACGCCTGCCCGTGCGCGACCTTCGCTTTTGCGCCGATGGGGTTCCGTTGCGTGTCGCCGAAGTAGGACGCGAGCGCCGCCGCGATCACGGTCACCGCGTCGGCTCCGCTGACTCCGAAGGACGGATCGATCTCGGCTGTATACGTGATCGAGATTGCCGTGGTGAAACACCCGACGCCGCCCGCGACGCCGGTCATCTCGGTGATACCGGCGGGCACCACATAGGTCTGGAGGGCGTGGTCGACCATCGTCGTCACGGGCCCCGTTGCCGCTCCGCCGCTCCCGCCGAGGTACACGTTGACGGTTCCGGTCGGGTTGTTGATCGAGACCTTGACGCGGTTGACGTCGATGGGCACGGCGGCGTCATAGGCGGCTTGGTCCGACACCGGCGGCGGGTAGACGGGGTTCCCGCTCCCGTCGAGACGGATGCTCTGCGCCCAATAGAGGTATGCGCCGGGTGCGCCATTGGGGGCGAGCGCGCCCCGCTTCGCCTCGCATCGTGCCCGCAGCGCGACGTCTGTCTCATCGTCGGTGCCGATGATGGGATTGACGTTGGATACGGTCACCCCGAGAAAGGCGGGGGAGACGACCGTAATAAGTCCGCCTCCGGCATTGCTCGCCGAACCCGGGACGATCGCCTGAATCGGAATCGTCAACGTACCGCCCGCGGTCAGCGTCGCGAGGCCGGGGAGCGGGCCATAGATGCCAGCGTCATACGTGTTGACGTAGCTGATCTTGGTGGCGGGGTTCGTGAACGTGAGGCCGCCAGGCGAGAACGTGTACGGCACCGCCGCCGTGCTCGTCAGGGTGACGAAGCCGGTAGCGTAGCTCGCGGGATTCCACGAGACGCCGAAGAGCTCGGCGGCGAGCAGGCGAAGCCATCCCGCGGCGGCCGTCGATAGGTAGCCGCCCGCGGCGGCGAAGTTGACGGCGACGACCGTGAATCCTGCGTAGATGGTCGCGAGGATGGCGATCAGGGTGCGCCCCGCGCGGTTGCTCTGCCACGACGTGACATTGAACCCGAGCGCGGTTGCGATGTCGAGGATCGCCTGCGTCGCGGCAGACTTCGTGGTGGCTTGCAGAAGTTGCGCGAGACTGATCATTGTGAGCCGCCCGTAGACAAAAGCGTAATGGTCCCCTGCGAGGAGGAGAATGCGGAGACCCCGATCGTGAGCGCGAACGGACCGAGAAGGCATTGCCCGGTGATCGCGATCGTGGCGGTGACGGGGATCGTGCTGACGTCGATCTGTGCGTCCACCACCACCGTCTCGATGTCAACGCCCGCCTCCTTGCCCACCTCGCTCTTCATCGCCGACTGTAGCGCGAGCACACCGGCGGGCGTATTGCCGAGGCCGATCCAGCCGAGCAGATCGGTGCCCGCGTCCACGTCGCGCGGGTCAGGCGGATCCGTCGGGCTCGGGAGCGTGCCGCGCGGCGTCTGGAAGCGCCGGTAAATACTCTGCTCCACCACGAGGATCCCGGTCGCCTCGCCGAGATCCTCCTGCATGTCATCGGTGACGGAGAAGTCGTCTTCGAGATCGAGCGTGAGCGGGGCCGCGGTCGTCATTGGTAACCGCCTTCAACCACGAA
>DATMNB010000081.1:0-4969 GCA_035569435.1 Gemmatimonadaceae bacterium | reverse complement strand
CTGCGGCGACGAGATCGCGCCACGGAGATCCTGAGATCAGCTCGGGAGTCCGAGCTGCCGCATGAGGGTCGCTGAGTCGTAGTACGAGCGCACTCGACGCACCGCGCCGTCCTTGATCTCAAGCACATCGCACAGTTGTAGCTCACCTTTACGTCCCGTGGGCGGGATCGGCCCCTCGGGCCCGAACAGCGGCCCAGTGTTCGTGCCGCGACCGACAAACTCGACCGCCACCCCGTCGTCGCTCGCCGTGATGCGCTTGATCTCCACGCGCCCATCGGGAAATGCGGTCGCCCATACCTGGGCGAATTCGCGGTAGCCCGGTCGGCCGTGCAGCGTCGTGTTGCTCGGGACGTTCATACACTCGACGTCCTCAGTCGCGCTGCTCGCGATCGCATCGAAGTCACGTCTGTTCCAGAACTCTTCGTAGAGCCGACGCGCGAGCCGTGCATTCTCGGCGGCCGGACCCGAGTCGCGCGCGATGCCGGGCTCCCGGCTCGGCGTTCCCCGCGGCAACTCCCGCTCGCTAAACCCCATGATGGGACCTCCATCGGTCGGATCGCGAGAATAGCGACCGCACCAACACTGTCAAGCTGTGCTGGCCCGGCCTACGCTGCCGCCTTGGCGCGGCGCGCGGTCTTGCGGATGGGCTGGACACGGAGGGCGCGACCGACGCGCGGGTCGCGGCGGTAACTATCCTCGCGCAGGGATTCGAGGACGCCGAGCGGCACATCGCACTGGAGTGCTTCCGATAGCTCTCTGGCGAGTGTCGGAAGGGACACACCATGGTGGGACTCGCACCACGAGCGCAGGCCGGTCTCCCAGTCGTGGTCGACCGCGCGTGCTGCGAGCGCGCGGCGGATGCGCTCGATACGGCTGGTCGCCGTCGCGGGCTCGGAATCGAACCGATGTGACGAGCTGCGTGTGGTAGGCACGCTGACAGGTCCTTGACACTCCCATAATTGGACGACTAGTGGGCCGCTCTGGCTACTCGGAATGCGGCACAAATAGGCACCCAACGAAGGTCACGGCGCTCGTGGGGCCGCGCGGCCAGCGGTCCAGGTGTTTAGGACTCGCCGCTGGGGTGTTAAATCTGGGGCCGGCCGGGTTGCCTGACGAGATGCAGGTCGCCGGTGACGGATGGAAAGTCGACGGACCCCGTGAGGGTCTGGTCGTTCATGAACTTTCCGCTGAATCCGGACGTCAGCGCGACCGGATCAAACACGAGGACCACGGTCGGCCCCGCGACGGTGCCGCGCACCGGAAACATCTTGACCCCCGCCGACGCGCTCGAGTCGATCCCCGTGCCGGTCACGGTCTGGTCGCTGTGCATCGTGAGGGACAGCGTGATCGACTGGTCGCCGATAACCCCGCGCCACGTCCCATCGACCGAATGCGTCGGCGCCGTGGCATCGCCACAGCCCGCCAGCATCATCATTGTCAATGTTCCGACCACGAGTGCAACCCGTCGCATCTCCCCCCCAAAAGGCGTTCCTACCCACCTACCCAAGTATAAGTACACACAGGCAGAAAAATGGTTGCCTCGGCTGGGTTCCCTTGCCCCGAGCCGGGCCCGACCACAGAATCCGGGCTCCCGCCTGCCCTACCTGTCACACCCGAATCCGTGCGACCCGTCGTTTTGTACCGAAATATTTACCCGGCGCCGGCGCACGCGTGCGCTCTGTTCCACAAAGAACCGACGACTCGATAGGGTACCGCGTCAACGGCACTCTCGCTTGGTCACACTTGCGGGCCCCGATCCGGCCCGGAGGACGCATGCCCCGTGACACGACGGTTGTCTCGCCGTTGTCCGTTGCTGAGGCACTCGATCGCTTGCGGGCCCGCGGGCGCGAGTGGAGGGAGTCGACTGTTCCTCAGGCGTTGCGCGCCGAACACGTAATGCACATTGATGTGAAGGTCGAGGCGAATCGCTTCCGGATGCTCGTGTCGACCATGCGTCGCGACGGCGCGAAACTGGGCTGGACAGGGGTCGTCATTCCGGCCCAGGACGGTCAGACCGGTTGCAGGGTCGTCATTCGCCCGCTGATGACCGGGCTCGTGATCCAGGTGGCGGCGATCCCCCTTGTCGCGGGTTGGATGCTGTTTCAAGGAGCGGGATTGCCGACCGCCTTGACCTGGGCGATCCTGATCGCGGTCGTGCTGGGGATCGCCTACGTCGTGCGAAAGAACACGACGACTGATATCATCGACGAAGTCCTGGCGGTACTGCGCAGCACAGTGGACGCCCCAATCCCTAGCCAGCCAAAGCGGTTCAACATCGACCCGCTTCAGTAGGTCAGCAGAGCGCTGATGCGCCGCCCGGCAAGGGGAACGCGCCCGTTGAGAAATGACAGCTCCATGAGAAACGCGCACCCCACGATCTCCCCGCCGAGCCGCTCGACCAACTGCGCCGTCGCCGCCGCGGTGCCACCCGTGGCCAACACGTCATCGACGATCAGCACGCGCGAAGGGCGTCCATAGGCGTCCGCGTGGATCTCGAGCGACCCGGTCCCGTACTCGAGCGCATACTCGATCCGTTCGGTCGCCGACGGCAGCTTCCCCGCCTTCCGGACCGGGACAAACCCCGCCCCCAAGAGCTGCGCGACCGGCGCGCCGAGGATGAACCCACGCGCCTCCATGGCCACGACCTGATCGACGCGCGCATCGGCAAACGGCGCCGCCATCGCCTCGATCGTCCGCCGGAACGCCGGTCCGTTGGCCAGCAACGGCGTGATGTCCTTGAACATGATCCCCGGCGTCGGAAAATCCGGCACGTCGCGAATCAGCCCCCGCAGATCGCTCGCGAGGTCGACTACGTTGCTCATAGATGGCTTACTCGTGCACGACGGTAAAAGGGTGAGGAAGCTGCGCGGCCGCGACCGACGCGGTCTCGCCGATCGGCTCAATCGCAGCCACGTCGGCGTATGGCGGCCCACGACGCACGATATCGAGGAGCCGCGCCGTCGCCTGATCGTCGCCCGAGAAGAGCAACTCGACACTGCCATCAGGCTGGTTCTTGACCCACCCCGAGAGGCCGAGCGCCCGCGCCCGTTCGCGCACGAACTGCCGGAACCCCACGCCCTGGACGCGCCCGATGACCCGCACGTGATGAATCGCCACGCGCGGAATTTAGCGACTGACGCCGAGCAGTGCCCCTAGCGCCGCGGCCAGCGCCGCCGCCAGTGAATGGGAATCATCGCCCTCGGGGATCGCCCCGCTCACGACGAGCGCACCCCGCCGCACCTGCGCGGCGACGGATTCAAGGGCCGCGGCCACCACTCGGTTGCCGGCCGTCGGAACGACACCAATGACCTCTGACCCATCGACCGGCGACTGCGGCCGTATCGGGGTGCGCATCCCCATGACCGGCGTCGCGCGGACCGGCCGCGCCATGATCGGCGTCACCCGCATTGGTGTCATGCGGTGCGGTGCCCCGCTCGACTCAGCCACGCTGTCGTTCGCTTCGATGGCGTCGACCGGCATCACCGGCGTCACCGCCCGCGTCGGCGTCGGAGCGGTTGTAAATGCCGGCGTGAGCGGAGGACTCCGCCACTCCCGCGTCGGCGTCTCGTCGACCGGAGTCGCCCCAACAAACGCGGCCCACTCCGCCGCGGCCGCCTCAGGCGTCGGCTCTTCATAGCTTGGGGGCGGCGCAGCGGGACGTGTGACCGGCGCCTGGTGAAACGCGGGGTTTGGCTCCGAGGGGATCACGCGGTTCGACCGCGGCGTCCACCGGCTCACATCCACGTTCGTCGGCATGTAGAGTGGCAAATCCTTGGTGGCCGACTCGAACGCCTCCCGCGCGGGCTCGGTCATCGCCTGCGCGACCGGCTCTACGACCGGTTCCGTCTCGGCGCCATCGTACCATCCGTCAGGCTCCGCATCGGGCTCCGCAGCCGCCACGATCGCCGCCTCGTGCAACACCTCATCGTACGACGGCGCGCGGTGCGGCTCCTCCACTACCGCGGCGTACACCTCCACCGACCGCCGCGAGGCGACACCTGGCAACGGCCCACCCTGTCGAATCGCCCCGAACGGCGGCAACGTATCCCGCCCGTTCGGCGGCGTCGGCGGCCGCAACGCGACCGGCGGGTGGGCCCCGATCGGACCTCGAAACGGCGCGAGCACAGGCCGCGCAACTCGCGGTGTGGCATCGCTTTTCGATTCGGACATCAAACTCTCCGTGAAGCGCCCCTCACCCCGGCCAGCCGTACGTCCCTAGCAGCGGGACGAACCGTACCGGTCCGATGTCACGGCGCTCCACCCCGTCGCCTCGACGCGTGCACACCGCCAGGATCTGTTCCTCACGCGTCCCGAGCGGAATCAGCATTCGCCCGCCCTCGGCCAGCTGCTCGAACAACGGCCTTGGTATCTCCGGTGCGGCAGCACTGACGAGAATGGCGTCGTATGGCGCATAGTCCCGCCACCCCAACGTGCCGTCGCCCAACAACAGCGACACGTTCCGCGCCCCAACGGACCGAATCACCTCCCGCGCTCGGTCGAGCAGCACACCCACACGCTCGACCGAGAACACCTGCGCCGCCAGATGCGACAGCAGCACTGTCTGATATCCCGACCCAGTGCCGATCTCCAGCACGCGCTCACGCCCTGTCAGCCGGAGCTCGCTCAGGTACCGCGCATGCACCGACGGCTGCGAGATCGTCTGCCCGTTCCCGATCGGCAGCGCCGAGTCCTCATACGCCCGGTGCCGCACACCCGACGGCACGAACAGATGCCGCGGCGTCATATCAAACGCCCGAAGCACGGCCAGATCGGTGATCCCGTTCTGCCGCAGCGTCTCGATGAGCCGTCGCCGCGGGCCCCGAAACGCGTGCTCGGCCCCTCCCGCACCGCCTGGCGGCCCTACGGCGCCCGCCACCAGTCCCCCGCTGCGTCCAGCATGTGGAAATGCGTCAGATCGAGATGGAGCGGCGTCACCGAGATGTACCCCTCCTGGATCGCCCGGAAGTCC
>DATMNB010000080.1:0-28429 GCA_035569435.1 Gemmatimonadaceae bacterium | reverse complement strand
CTGTTTGCAACAACGCCCCGGCCAGATAGAGAAACGCGCCGGCCGACACCGGAAGCAATCGCGCGGCAACCACACTGCCACCAGTGCCAACAGAGAGCGTGATGATCGCCCCCGCCAACGCGGCCAGCCCCGTGAGGGCGTTGTAGCCGATCGCACGCCGCACCGACAGGCCGCCGTGCAGGAACACCCCAAAGCTCCCGAACTCCCGCGGCAGTTCATGCAGCGCGACCGCCAACGTGGTCACGATACCCACGCCGGGATTGGTGAGAAAGCTTGCCGCGATCAGCATCCCGTCCAGGGCATTATGGACCACGTCGCCCGTGAAATTGAGACGCACGAGCGCCCCGTCACGCGTCAGGTCCCGCTGCCGATGCAGGAACCGGTCGATCCCGAAGAACAGCACGAACCCGACGAGCACCGTGGCGGCCACTTGGGCTGGAGATTGACCAGCGGCGATCGCGTCGGGCACGAGGTCGAACAGCACGGCCCCGACGAGCGCGCCCACAGCCAGACGAACGAGTGCTGGCACGCCACGACGAACGACCGCCACATCGAGCGCGAGCGTGGCGAACGCCAGTAATGGGATGGCGCTAATGACACCAACCGCGACGAGTGCCCTCACCCAGGTGATGCTCATCACAGCCACTGAGCGGTCCTCGGGCGCACCTTGCGTCGATGCGCGTCCTGTCGGGTGTCCTTGCCCTCCTCGTGTCGGCGCCGGTTCACGCCGCCTTTGCCCAGTCTGACAGCGGCGTCAAGCAAATTGGTGTCTCCGCGGGAGTGCATTTCGTGGTGGTCGCCGTCCGTCTCGCCCGCTCCGACGACGAGCTACGGCGTGTCGCCCACACCCTGTGCGCCGGCGAACGGGTCTGCGCCGTGCGCTTCTGGATCAACGAAGCCCACGCGGCGCGACAGCTCCCCATGACCGACGAGCAAGGACGGTTCGAGATCGCGTCATTTTCCGTCAACCGCAACACGGGACAGGACGACTTCACCTGCCGGCCGACCTCGGACCGGACCCCGCCCTGCGTCCCAGTGATCTAGCTGGTGCTCTAAAGCATACCCACGATGTCAATGCATCCCGGCCATCTCGCCCATGGCCATCGACGAATCGCGCGTCGTGGTCGAGTGGAGATCCAGCACGTAGTCGGATGATCCCCGATCCACCCGCGGCCAATCGCCAGGGTTGTCCGGCACGATAACCCCACCCAACGCCCCCATCGCGCCCATCGGAATCACGTGTCCCGTGGGGTTCTCGTATACCGCCGTCACCCGGTACTCGTGCGTCGGATCGAGCGGCAACCCCAGTCGCCACCAATACGTCCGGAGCGGCATGTCGATCGGCTCGCCCGAGCGGTCCATGATCGGGCGCGCGTTCCAGATCACTCGGTGCGCCGTGACATCCTCGAACCGAAGCGCGGTCGCGTATTTGTGCACGTGCGCACCAATGCCGAGGATGCGGCCCGCCACCGCCGGCCGGGCGGTCCAGCTCTGCTCAGAATGTCCCGCGGGCATGTCATACGACTTGGGACCCGCTGGCGGCATGACGTCCATGTACATCGGATAGATCGAGATCGGGTGCCACCACCCGCCCGCCGACGCGAAGGGCATGCGCACGATCACCCGCGCACCGATGATGTCGTGTGCCGTCGGATTCTGCAGCATCGCCGTCACGAGCAGGGTGTCGCCGGGGCGCACGCGAAATCCAAACAACCGCGGGAGCTCGACCGCCGGCGTCTCCGCACCCACCGCGCCGATCCGCAACATGATCGGGCTGAAGAGCTCGCGACGCTCGGGCGCGATGAGGTTGACGTGATGGATGAGGTTGTGTGACAACGGATGACCGTTGGCGTCGACCAGATCGACCGCATATCCCTGCAGCCACCCGTCGACCGGCAGCGCCATCGAGCGGGCCGGCGTCTCCATCATCTGCCCGCCCGGGATCGTCACCGGCGCCAACTCGAACACCAGCGCGTGTGCCGTCGTATCGACCGTCATGTGCAACGTCGCATCCTGCGCCATCGCAGTAGAGGCAGTTGTACATGCGACGAAGACCAACACGCCCATCCCCGCTATACGCATTCGACCCATCCCCAGAGTAAACTCCAACATGTCCGAGTTCTATCAGACGGCCCCGGCACTCGGCAATCAGTACACCGACGATCCTGCGCTCCGGGACTATCTCGCCTGGAAATTACCCGGCTCGGTGCTCGCCAGCATCGAACCGTCCCTCACACGACTCGGCTCCCGGGTCATGTTGGACGTTCTTGCGGCCGGCGACGATGCCGAGTCGCGGCCACCACGGCATGTGCCCTACGACGCCTGGGGCCGGCGTGTCGACCGGATCGAGGTCGCTGACGGATGGCGCGCGCTCGACCGCATCGCCGCCGAGGAAGGACTCGTCGCGATCGGCTACGAACGCGCGCACGGCGCATGGTCGCGCGTCGATCAATTCGCCCGCCTCTACCTCTACGCGCCGTCCTCCGCGACCTATAGCTGTCCGCTGGCGATGACCGACGGCGCGGCACGCTGTCTCGAATTGCACGCCGACCCCGCGCTCCGCGACCACGCGCTCCCGCATCTCCTGTCCCGGGATCCGTCGCAATTCTGGACGTCGGGCCAGTGGATGACCGAGCGCACCGGTGGGTCCGACGTATCGGGGACGTCGACCGTCGCCCGCTGCGAGGACGGCACCTATCGACTCCACGGCACCAAGTGGTTCACCTCGGCCACGACGGCGCAGGTGGCGCTGACACTGGCCCGGCCCGACGGGGCGCCATCGGGCAGTCGTGGTCTCAGCATGTTCTACGTCGAGCTCCGCGATGCGGCGGGCGCCCTGCGCGGGATCCGCGTGCTCAGGCTCAAGGACAAGCTCGGAACCAAGGCCCTGCCGACGGCCGAGCTCTCGCTCGAAGGCACGCCCGCCCGATTGGTCGGCGAGCTCGGGCGCGGCGTGCCCACGATCGCGGCCATGCTAACGATCACCAGAATTCACAACGCCTGCAATGCGGTGGCCGGCATGCGCCGGGCCATCAACCTCGCGCGCGCCTACGCCGCGACGCGCGTCGCGTTTGGACGGCCGCTCGCCGAGCATCCGTTGCACGTTGAGACGCTCGCGGGGCTCGAAGTCGAGTGCCAGGGCGCGCTGTATCTCGTGTTTGCCCTGATCGAGCTCCTGGGCAAGGAAGAGTGCGGCGAGGCGTCCGAGAGTGAGCGGGCACTGCTCCGACTCCTGACGCCAGTGGCCAAGCTCTTCACCGGCAAGCAGGCGGTCGCCACAGCGAGCGAAGTCATCGAGTCCTTTGGCGGCGCGGGCTACGTCGAGGATACGGGGCTCCCGCGTCTCTTGCGCGATGCGCAGGTACTGTCCATCTGGGAAGGCACGACCAACGTGCTCAGTCTTGATGTGCTCCGGGCGATCGATCGCGATGGCGTCCTCGGCCCCGCGCTCGCCGACCTGCGACGCCGCGTGCCCGCCCACCGCGAGGAGCGGACGCAGATCCTGCAGAGCCTCGACCTGATCGAGCGCCTGGCCGACGCTGCCGGCGACCCCGGCGCACGTGAAGCCAGGGCCCGGGCGCTGGCATTCGGCCTGGCGCGCACGGCAATCGCCGTGTTGCTCCTGGAACACGCCGCCGCGGGCTCCACGCGCGCCGCCCTGGTGGCCCGCCGCTGGTGCGCCCAACCATTGGTCGTTACCCCAGCCACGGACGGCGCGGCCCTACTCCAGGACCGTTAACGGTCGCTCGTCTCCGTCGTCTGACGGATATGCGATCGATTGGCGTTTTGTGCGTCCTGGCCTGCGCCACCGCGGCACCTGTCGCCGCTCAGACCGAAGACATGCCGCACATGCGGATGACCACCCGCACGCCGCCCGCGCCCGGTGACTCCGCGCGCGCCACCGCCGTGGCCGCGGCCGCCCGCGCATCGCTCGCGCAGTACGCCGACTATCACCAGGCCCTTGCCGACGGGTTCCACATCTTCGCGCCCAACGTCCGCCAGCGGGTCTACCACTTCACGAGCTCGCGGCGTGCCCTCGAAGCGCGGTTCCACTTCGATCCCGCCAAGCCGACGTCACTGCTCTACGAACGGACCGGCGACTCGACCTATCGACTCGTCGGCGCCATGTACACGGCCCCGCAGGGATCGTCGCTCGCCGATCTCAATGCGCGCGTCCCGCTCAGCATCGCCCAGTGGCACCTACACACCAACTGGTGCCTGCCCCCGCGCGACGCGGGGAACCGCACCCAGAAACGGGGGTCTGATGGACGCCCGTTGTTCGGACCCCAGGGATCGATCACGACGGAGGCGGCATGCCGTGCGGCGGGAGGGCGTTTTCACCCACAGCTGTTCGGATGGATGGTGCACGTCCATCCCCTGGCGACCGATCCCGCCGACATGTGGGGCGCCGAAGACATGACACATATGTCCATGCCCGGCATGTCCGGGACGCACTGACCAGCGTAGTTTCCGCTACCTTCGAGCGGAGACGGGATTGAGCGTGTGGAGAGCGTACGGCGCGGCCGCCGTACTCGGGTTGGGCCTCACCATCGTGGCGTGCGGTGGCGATCACGCCACCGCTCCGCCGGCGGCGCCGTCCGTCCTCAACCTGACCCTGGGCCAATCGGCGGTGTTCCTCGATTCGGCTCACATGCTCACGCACCTGGACGTCCAGGCGGGCCAGCGCTATCTCATCGCCGTCGTCAACACCGACGCCTCGTCCGGTTCACTCGAGGATTTCGACCTCCACGGCACGTTCGCCCCGACGACTGGGATGGCGTCTATCGCCCAGGCGCGCCTCTCGGCGCCGTCGGCCGCCCAGGGATCGACCGCGGCACCAAGCGGTTTATCACGCAGTTTACCAAGCAGTTTACCCAGCCGATCGCATGGCACACCGGCGATCTCCGGCACGGAGATGCGCCACTTGATGGCCGTCACCGCGCGTGCCGAACACGAGCACCTGCGCCGCATGGCCGTCGACCGCGCCCTGGCCACCCGACTCGGCAACCCCTTCCCAAAACTCGCCGCCCGCCAGACACGCCTCACCGCCCAGGCCCTCGGCGGCCCGTCCACGACGATCGGCGGCGTCGCCAAGTTCTTCGTGCGACGCTTTGGCTACAGCTGCAGCGATGGCGACACGATCGGCGCCCGCACCGTCGCCATCTCCAACAAAGCGATCATTGTCGCCGACACCACCTCGTCGTGGACGCAACGACCCGACTCGAACTTCTACCAGACGGTCGCCAACGAGTACGACATCGTGACCTATCCCATGGTCACGACCTACGTCGGCGACCCCCTCCTGATGGACGCCAGCCTGTCCAAGGTCGGCAAGGTCACCATCGTCATTACACCCAAACTGAACCTGGACAACGGCATTGCCGCATTCGTGAACCCGTGCGACTATGTCGACGAGGCGGGGAGCAACCACTCGGAGACGATCTACAACTGGGTCGCCGACGCCACGAACGGCTATCCGCTGGGTCTCTGGGAGCGGTTCCTGCGGCCGACGCTGGCCCACGAGACCAAGCACGTCTCGTCGTTCGCCAAACGCTACTCCGACGGCGGCGTCTTCGAGACGGTCTGGCTCGAGGAAGCCACCGCGCAGATGTCATCCGAGATCTGGATGCGCAACTATGACCAGACCGGCTGGAAGACGAACGCCGGTTTCGATCAGACCCTGGGCTGCGAGTTCGTGACGACGAGTGGGTGCTACGACGCCACCAAACCAGCGGGCCTCTTCAACCACCTCGAGTTCCTATATCAGTACCTGGATAGCGCCAGCGACTCCGTGGACACCGAAGGGCTCGGGTCGACGATCGAGGGCGAGTATGGCGCCGGGTGGTCCTTCGCCCGCTGGACCGCCGACCAGTATGCCAGCAGCGAGCAGACATTCCTGCACGGCATCATCGACGACCAATCGCACACCAGTGTCGCCAACCTGCAGCAACGCTCCGGCCAATCGGCGGCGACGCTGCAGGTCTACTGGGTCTTGGCCACCGCGCTCGACTCGATCCAGGTCACGCCGACCGACCCGCGGCTCACGGTACCGAGCTTCAATTTCTTCAACATCTTCGCGGTCGCCGATTCGGTGTTCAAGGCGTCCTTTCCGCGACTCGAGCCGGTGTGGCCAAAACAGCTCGCGTCCGGCACGTTCGACAAGCAGGTGACCAAGGTCCCAGGGCTGGCCGGCGCGTCCTACATCATGCTCACCGTCACCGCCACGGGCACCCAGACGTTGGAGTTGCGCAGCGGATCCGGCGGCAATTTGACGTCGGCGAGCGGTCTCCGCGTCGGGGTCGTCAGAGTGCAGTGACGGCTAGCGCGGCCTGACCCCGATCTCGTCGAGATGGACGAGCAGATCGGCGGGGTCCTGGTAGACCCGATACGCGCCAGCCTGATCCAACTCGTCCTCGCCGTACCCGCCTGAGAGCACGCCGATCCCCAGGGCGGGCGCACGCCGCGCGGCCAGCAGATCCCACACGCTGTCCCCCACGACCACGGTCGCCGTGATCGGCACGCCGAGCCGCTCGGCGGCGGCCCGAAACAGATCTGGATCCGGCTTGGCGTGCGCGACCATGTCGCGCGTGATCACCGGCACGCCGGGCGGCAGGTCCAGCAGCGCGAGCGCCGGCGCCGCGCTGTCGCGCAGCCCGCTCGTAGCGATCGCCCACGGCACGCTGTACTCCGTCAACGTCCGCAGCAACTCACGCGCGCCGGGTAATGCCCGCACTTGCGGGACCAGACGCGCGTATGCGGCCGCGTGCACCTGGCTCACCAACGCCCGTTCCTCGCGCGTGAGCGCGCGTCCGACCTCACGCGACAGGCTGTCGGCCATCAACCCACCGCTCATCCCTACCCGACGGTGGATGCGCCACGTGGACAGCTCGACGCCGACCGCCTCCAACCCTTCCCGCCAGGCCAGGACGTGCTGATACACGCTGTCGACCAGCGTGCCATCGAGATCAAACGCAAACGCGATCGGCTGTGCGGTCACTGTCCTACGCGCACCGGATGGTCGAGCGCGTCCAGATGCCGGCTCCGCATGACCCGGACGCCCGCCGGGGACAGGAGGTAGTCGACAAACTGCGCCGCCACGGTCTTGTGAGCCGCTTGGGTCGGGACCGACAACGCGTACCGAATGGGTGCCCCGTGAATCTCGATCGTGTCACGCGGCGTCGCGCCGACGACCCGCACCGACGCCCGCGCATAGAACGCCGAGTCCGCGGGCTCGCCCAGGTCGAGGCGCTCTGGCAGATGCACGTACGACAGGTGCGCATCCTCGGCCGTCGACTTATACACAAAGGCGTAGTCCAGCTCACCGGCCTGGAGCAGCGCCACGAGATCGGCCGACTTGGGACGGACATCGCGCGCCGACGCCGCGCGCTCGAGCGCCGCGGCCAGCCCCTGGTGCTTGTACTCGATCTCGGCCAGCTGGAAGACGAGCAACGCCCGGTAGCCCGCCGGATCGAGGTTGGGATCCGACCGGCCCACCTCGACGCCCGGCCGCGTGAGCACCTGCCACCAGTTGGACGCCGTGATGTCGCTCGCCCCTCGGGATTTGGGCCCGTACGCCACGACCATCCGGTTGCGCGCGAAGATCGCGTACCACGTGGTGTGCTTGGGAACCAACAACCGTGGGAAAATGTCGTCATCGGCCAGCGCGATCACGTCGGGGATGCGTCCCAAGTCGATGAGCTTCCGCGCGGTCTCCAAGCTGCCCGCATTCTCCTGTTGCAGTACGACCTGCCGCGCGACCGCAAACGAGTCGAACGCGACCTTGAGGGGCGCCGCCAGCGTCCCAGCATCGTACACCACGACAGTGTCCGGCGCCGCGCCCGCGCCGCCGACCGCGAGGCTCAGCGCGAGCTGCGCTATTACCTGAAAGGGCATGTTAGGGAACGTAGCGGACCTCGTCGGCACCGGCTAGGCGCCGACGAGGTCGCGTGGGGCTCGCTACGGCCTTCTGTTTCCCCCGCCGTGCTGCTGCGGCTGCGGCTGCGGCGACGGCGCGCGTGGCGCCGGCGCTGCAGGCCGCGGAGCTGGGGCTGGCATGTGCTGGGCGCCCGAGGATGCCGCCTGCTGGTAGGTCCGGTCGATCGACTGATGCTCGGCCTCCTGACGCTGCTGCAGCTGCGCCGGTTGCTCGCGCGGCGCGGGAGCCGCGAACTCCTGCTGATGCCGCGTCTCCATCTGCGCCCGCTGCTGCTGATAGTCCTGCGTCAGCGTTGGCGCCGGCACCCGCTGCGCCGGCACGCGCTGCGCAGGCGTGGACACCGTCGGATGCTGCGCCGGCGCGGGCACGTTGGAACGCGCGGCCGGCGGCGCGGGCACGTTGGAACGCGCCGCCGACGTGGGCACGTTCGGTCGACTCGCCGTCACGTTCGGCTGACCCGCCGGCGTTGGCACACTGGCACGACCATTCGTCTGCACCCGCTCGGCCGGCGTCGCCACCGGCGTCGCGACGCGCGGCGTCGGCCGAGCCGCGAACCCGACCGCCGTCACCGGATGCGGAGCCGGCACGCCAGGCCGCGCCGGCGTCAGACCACGCCCCGACGGCGTCGCCAACGTCGCGGGTCGCACGGGAAACGAATTGACCCGCGCCGCCGGTACCGCCGCGCGAGCCGACGCCAACTGGGTCGGCGCCAATGGCCGCCCACCATTCGACGTCAACGCCCGCTGCTGCGCCGCAAACGGTACCGCAGCCGGCGGCGGCGCATGGGTCGCCACCACCGCGCGCGTAGCCAACCGCGACGGCGGCGCGATGTCACGCCCACCGCCAACCGCTACCCCCCGCGGCGCCAGGCTTCTCGACGTCGGCACGACCGGCGCCGTGTGCCCTGCAATTGGCGCACGCCCAAGCTGGGCGGGCGACACCCGCACCGACGCCCGCGCCACCCCGTCACCGTTCGCAAATGACCGCGTCGGCACGACGGTCACCGCATTCGTGACGTTGCGGTTCACGTACGTGACGTTGGTGACGTTGGTGACGTTCACGTTCGTCACCTGCCTGATGTTTGTGTAGTTGTAGACATTCACCCGCTCGCGGTACCGCACGTCCGTCCGGTACGCCGGATAGTACGGCTCGCGCGGCCCCAACGGGAACCAGCCAACGGCCGGCCCACCGATGCCGACCGACACGCCCCACCCGCCGCCACCGACGAACGCCACGAGCGCGGGCGCGAAGACTGGCTCGTACACGCGCGGCCCCGGACACCAGCCCCACCGATCGTGGAAGTACGCCCAGCGGCCGTAATGGAACGGCGCCCACCCCCACGACTCGTCATCGACCCACGTCCACCCCCACGGCCCTTCCCACACCCAGTGCCCCTCGTGGTATGGCGCCCAGTCGCCCGCAACCGCCGTCGGATACCAGACCGGCCCGTCCTCCGGGTCTTCTTCCCACCTGCCGTTGTCATCCAGATCCGCCGTCCCACCCATATCCTGGGAGACATACTGCGCCGACCGACTCGGCCGCGCATACTGCTGGTCGCGTGCCTCCGCCCAGCTGTCAAAGTTGTCCGGGCCGCCCGCGTCCGCGACGTTGTACGTCGCCGTGCTGTCGCCGGTGATCGTCGCCGCCTGGCGGTTCGTGACGTTGAACGACTGCCCACCAGCGGTCACCGACGCCTGTCCCGACCACGCCGTGACCTTGGTCGTCTGTCCGTCCGGCGTCACGTCGACCCGATACTCGCCGTCCGCCTCGAATGTGATCGCCGCGTTCGGCGCGTCGAGCTCGTAGTTCTGCGCGGTGTCAAAGTGCGTGAGGTGCACAAAGGTCGACCCCTGCGGCAACCGGAACTGCATGTCGTGGTCGTCGAGGCGGACAATATCGAGCTCCGTCTCGCTCGATGCCCGCACGGCGTCGGCGCCGATCTGGAGCTCCGTCCGCCCAACCGAGTCGACCCACAACCGGTCGCCAGTCGTGAGCGCACGATTCTGATCCGCCAGCGCCCATGTGTCGCCCGCCGCGGGACGGAACGATACCGCGCCCTGCACCACGGCCAACCGCGCCGCCCGCCCCGGGGGGTTCGACTCACTCGGTGGCATTGGCACGCCCTGCGCCGCCATCCCGTGGGCCATGCCCGCCGCCGCGATCGCGGACACCACCACCGCTCGCACCACTGATCGTATCATAGAGGATTCTCGTGGTTGCTGACCTATCATACCATAGGCCATGTGAATTTGATCCATGGGTTGCTGACGAACGATGTTTATCCCATGGCCGTTCTCACTCCACCACTCGGCGCTCCGGAGCTCAATCCGGAGACGCTCAGCGATGATCTCATCGTCTCCCCGCCGGAACACGTCGCCGCTGGCGTGCCCGCTGTCGTCTCCGCGCTGCAACACGCAGTGCGCGAGATGGGACCCGTTCGCGGCACGCGTGAGCTCTTTGCGCTCAACCAATTCCAGGGCTTCGATTGCCCCGGGTGCGCGTGGCCCGATCCGCACGATCATCGATCGGTCCAGGAATACTGTGAGAACGGCGCCAAGGCCGTGGCCGAAGAAGCAACCACGGCGCGGGTCACGCCAGCGTTCTTCGCCGCGCACACGATCGACGAGCTCGCGGCGCACGACGACTTCTGGATCGGCAAACGAGGCCGGCTCACCCATCCAATGTATCGTGCGCCCGGCGCCGCGCACTATACGCCAATCGCCTGGGCCGACGCCTACGACGTGATCGCCCGCGAGCTGACCGCGCTGGACTCGCCAGATGAGGCGCTCTTCTACACGTCGGGGCGCACGAGCAACGAGGCGGCGTTTGTCTACCAGCTCATGGCGCGCCAGCTCGGCACCAACAACCTGCCCGACTGCTCCAACATGTGCCACGAGTCGAGCGGACTCGCCCTGTCCCAGTCGATCGGGATCGGCAAGGGTACGGTGACGCTCGAGGACTTCGATCAGGCCGACGTCATTCTGCTCATCGGCCAGAACCCCGGCACCAACCATCCGCGCATGCTGTCGGCGCTCCAGCGCTGCGCGCGCAACGGCGCGCAGATCATCAGCATCAACCCGCTGCGCGAGACCGGGTTGTTACGGTTCAAGCACCCCCAGGAGCTCCTGCGCCTCATGGGGCCGGGCACGCCCCTCAGCACGCAATTCCTCCAGGTCCGCATCAACGGCGACCAGGCGCTCCTGCGGGGGATCGCCAAGGTGCTGCTCGACCTGGATGATGCCGATCCTGGTCAGGTGGTCGATACGGCGTTCGTCGCCACTCACACGCAGGGCTTCGAGCAGTGGGCGGCGGCCGTGCGCGCCGAGCCGTGGGAGCGGATCGAGGCGCTGAGCGGGATCACGGAGCCCGAGATCCTCAAGGCGGCGCGCATCATTGCTTCGGGCCGGCGTATCATCGCCTGCTGGGCGATGGGGCTCACCCAGCACAAGAACGGCGTGGCGACGATCCAGGAGGTCGTCAACCTGCTGCTCATGCGCGGGATGTTTGGCGTTCCCGGCGCCGGTGCCTGCCCGGTGCGTGGGCATAGCAACGTGCAGGGCGATCGGACGATGGGCATCTGGGAGCAGATGCCTGAGCACTTCCATAACGCCCTGGACCAGGAATTCGGGTTCAAATCGCCGCGTCACCACGGCTACGACGTCGTCCAGGCCATCCGGGCCATGCACGAGGGCCAGGCTCGGGTGTTCATCGGCATGGGCGGCAACTTTCTCTCCGCCACCCCCGACACGACGGTCACCGCGGACGCCCTTCGGCGTCTCCGGCTGACGGTGCAGATCTCTACCAAGCTCAACCGCGGCCATCTGATTACCGGTCGCGAGGCGCTCATCCTCCCGTGCCTGGGTCGCACGGAAATCGACGACCAGGCGTCCGGCCGGCAGTTCGTCACCGTCGAGGACTCGATGAGCGTGGTCCACCAGTCCCACGGCGGCCTGCAGCCGGCGTCGCCCGAGCTCAAGAGCGAAACGGCCATCGTCTGCGAGCTTGCCAACAAGCTCTTTAGCCAGGGCAGCTGGCTAAAGATGCGCGACAACTACGACCTCATCCGCGACCACATCTCCCGCGTCGTTCCAGGGTTCCACGACTACAACATCCGGGTCCGGCAGAACGGCGGATTCTACCTCGGCAACCCAGCCCGCGAGCGTCAGTTCACGACCCCGTCCGGGTTCGCGCAGTTCATGACCCATCCCGTCACCGCCGCGGGCGCGCCCGAGCGGCACTACGTCCTGATGACCATGCGCAGCCACGACCAGTTCAACACGACTATTTATGGTCTCGACGACCGATATCGAGGCATCAAGAACGAGCGCCGTATCGTCCTCATCAATGAGGCCGATCTAGCTGCGGAAGGGCTCGCTCCACGGGCGGTGGTCGACGTGACCAGCCACTGGCGCGGCCAGACTCGGGTGGCACGGAAGTTCATCCTTCTGCCATATGATGTTCCACGCGGCTGTTTGGCAGCGTATTATCCCGAGACGAACGTGTTGGTGCCGCTTGACAGCGTGGCTGATGGCAGCAACCAGCCGACGTCAAAGTCGATCGTAGTCACCCTCGCGCCGGCAGCCTGAACATGCTTGCCGACGTCACGCACAATGGAGCCCTACTGATCAAGCACCTCGAGTACCTGTCGGCGCTCTCGCGGGAGAAACATTTCGCCCGCGCTGCGGCAGCGTGCCAAGTCACCCAGCCGACCCTGTCGGCCGGCATCAAGCACCTCGAGGAGACCCTCGGCGTGCTGATCGTCGAGCGCGGCCAGCGCTTCCGCGGGCTGACCCCGGAAGGCGAACGCGTGCTGGCGTGGGCGCAGCGCATTCTGGCCGACGTTCAGTCGCTCAAGCAGGACGTGAGCGAGAGCCGGGGTGGCCTCACGGGGCGCCTCAAGCTCGGCGTGGTGCCGGCAGCGCTGCCGATGGTGGCACTCGTCACAACGCCGTTCGCCGACCGGTATCCCGAGACGACGACGACCGTGCTCTCGTTGTCGTCCAAGGAGATCCAGCGCGGCCTCGACGATTTCGACCTCGACGTCGGCCTCACCTATCTCGACAACGAGCCGCTGGTCCGCGTGCGCACAGTCCCGCTCTATCGCGAGCGGTACCTGCTGGTCACGCCCAACGACGGCCCGTTCACCGGTCGCAAGACTGTCACGTGGCGCGAGGCCTCGACGCTCCGACTCGCACTCCTCACGCCGGACATGCAGAACCGGCGGATCATCGACACGCACTTTACCGAAGCTGGCGTGACAGCCCGTCCACAGATCGAGACCAACGCCATCGTGACCCTCGAGTCGCAGCTCCGACTCGGCTCGTTCTCCAGCGTGCTCCCGGCGACGGCGATGACCCTGCTCGGCAACATCCCCGGGATGTGCTCTCTGCCGCTCGTCGAGCCGGAGCCGACCCACGCCGTGGGGCTGATCGTCCCCGATCGTGACCCGATGACCCCGATCGTGTCCGCCCTCCTCCAGATCACCAGCCCCGCCTACGTCGCCGGCGCCATCGACCGCGCCGCCGGCGTCTACCACGATTAGGTAGTCCAAGCTCCGACTGACAGCGATCCGCCCGTCCATCCAATTCGATGGACGGCCCATGGACCATACGTTGAGCGTCCATGCTCCGCGTCGCCTGTCTCCTCGTGCTGGCGCCGCTGGCCACTCTCGCCGCCCAACGCGGGACCGAGGGCGATCTCGCGGGCCGCATCACCGACACCTCCGGGACTCCGGTCGCCGGCTCCACGATCCACGTGCTCGGGACCGCCCGCGGCCAGGCGGCAGGACCCGATGGCGCCTACCGCCTCACAGCCCTCCCGGCCGGGCGACAGACCGTCATCGTGCGCTCCATCGGCTTCGCCCGCGACTCGTTCGCCGTGACCATTGCCGCCGGCACCGTCACGACGGTCCTCGTCCGCCTCACGCCCGTCGCCGTCGCCCTCAACGCCGTGACCGTCCAGGCGCGGCGCCAGCAGTCCTCGTCAGGCGAGGCCGTCGCGGAACAACGCGATGCGCCCAACCAGGTCGACGTGGCGGCCGGCGATGTCATCCGGTCGCTCCCCAACGCCAATGCGGCCGATGCGGTGAGCCGCCTCCCGGGCGTCACGACCGAACGCGCCGAAGGCGAAGGCTCATTCGTCGAGATCCGCGGCACCGAGCCGCGACTGAGCGCCGTGACGATCGACGGGATGCCCGTGCCCGGAACCGAGCACGGCGAGCGCAACATCAAGCTCGACGATGTCCCAGAGGACATCCTCGCCGACGTCACCGTCACCAAGACGCTGACCCCCGAGATGAGCGCTGACGCGATCGGCGGCACCGTGGACCTCGTGACCAAGACGCCGGACGGGCCGCCGCACGGCTATCTCTCCGGCCAGTTCGGTCACATGCCGCTCCTCAACCGCGTCCAGGGCGAGGCCGGATTCACCTACGGCGGGCGCGTGGGACCCGACGAGCGACTCGGATTTCTGATCGGTGGATCGGTCGACCGGAACGACCGCGTGATCAACGACATGGAGCCGACGTGGACCGCGGGCACCGTCCCCAACGAATTCAGCTTGCAGGACGACGCTATGACGCGCACGCGCATCGGCCTGGGCGGCGACCTGGATTACCGATTCGGCAATCGCTCGACAGTCCACGTGCGCGGCCTGTACAGCTGGTTCGCCGATCACGGCACGAGCTACCAGTACGACGTCGGCTACGGGGCCGGGACCGACTCGGGCGTCGCCGGAGGGACCGGATATGAGACCAACGCCGCCCTCAACCGCCTGTCACTCCACCTCACCCCCACGGAGCAGCTCTACGGCCTCACCGTGGGCGGCGAACAAGGCGCCCTTCACTATGCGGCGAGTGTCGCCGGAACACAGCAGAGCATTCGCCACTTCCGCACGACGATCTTCGGTTTTCGTCAATCGGCCACCTATCGCTTCAGCACGGCCAACCCCAACTCGCCGACCTACGCCATCGTGCCGACGGCGGCGGCGCAGCAAGCGGCCGACCCGGCCCAGTACGTCCTCTCCGGCTACGATGACAACAACCAGACGAGCACCGGCCGCGATGTGGCAGGGCGTGTCGACTACGCCGGCGGCGGCTGGATGCTGGGCGCCAGCGTGCGCAGCGAGGTCCGCCAGTACACCAACAGGACCTACACCGCGAGTTACACCGGCGGCAGCGTGCCCCTCTCGCAATTCCTGTCCACATTCAGCGACCCCGCGTTCTACTCGGCGATTCACCACTTTGACCTCGGGCCCGTCCCCGACGACGCGGCCATCCGGCGCTACGAAACCGCACACCGTAGTGCCTTCCACATCGTGAATGATCCCGCCAGCAACTTTGGCGGGACCGAGGACGTGAGCGCCGCGTATGTCCGGCGAGATATCGATCTCAAACGCTTGCACGTGATCGCCGGCCTGAGAGTCGAGCATACCAACGGTGTGTACACCGGCGACTCGGCGCGCGGCGCGCAGACATACACGGATCTCTTTCCCAACCTCCAACTCCGATACGCCGCCGACGACCAGACAAACCTCCGCCTGGCCCTGACCCGGGCCATCGGTCGCCCCAACTTCTCCGATCTGGCGCCATCGGTCTCCGGACTCGTGGGAGACCCGGCGACGATCGTCATGCTCGGCAACCCGTCGCTCCGACCCGAGCGCGCCTGGAACGTCGACCTCGAAGTCGAGCGATTCCTCCCCCGCTCAGGTGTCGTCTCGGCGGCGCTGTTCTACAAGCGCCTGAGCAGCTTCATCTACACGCGGGCCATCCCCGGCTACGACGCGCCGCCCTACAACGACGGCCAGACCTACCGTGGCGGCCAACCGCAGAATGGGGGCGATGCCTGGCTTGCAGGGCTGGAGACGCAGTGGACCCAGCATCTCGTCGCTGGATTCGGCTTCTCCGCTAGTTGGACGCATCTACACTCCGTGGCCCACATCCCGGATCGCAACGTGCCGCTCCCGCGCCAGTCGCCCGATCTCGCCGAGCTGGCGGCGCTCTATGACCGTGGCCCCGTGTCGGCGCGAGTCGAGTGGTCGTACCAGGGAGAAAACATCGCCAGCTACGGGGACGGCACAAGCAAGGCCTCGACCGGCGACCAGTACTTCTATGCCCACGCCCAGATCGACGCCGCCGTCCGGCTCACCGTCCGCAACGGGTTGGAACTGTCCCTGGAAGGGGCCAACCTCAACAACGCCGTGTTTGGATTTTTTGTCGGGACGCCAAAAAATCACTATAGTTTTCAGCGCGAGTACTACGGCCAGTCGTTCCTGCTAGGGCTCAAGCAACAGTTCTGACGGGAACCGCTCGACCCTGGCTGGCATACTGCCTTATGGAAACGGACCATAACGGGAGTATCCATGCACTATATCGCTTTATTCCTTACTGCCCTGTTTGCCCATTCCTCGCCCCTGCCAGACGAGGGCGCATTCCCCGGCCTGACCGGCGGCGACGAGTGGATCAACTCGGCGCCCCTGACGACCGATGCCCTGAAGGGAAAAGTCGTACTCGTCGACTTCTGGACGTTCGAGTGCTCAAATTGCCTCAACGCTCTTCCCCATGTGAAGGCGCTCGAGGCCAAGTACCGCGACAAGGGACTCGTCGTCGTTGGCGTGCACTCGCCCGAGTTGGCCGACGAGAAAGTCCCGGCCAACGTCAGGGCGGCCGTCCAACGCTTGGGTGTCGTCTATCCAGTCGTGATCGACGGCCACTACCGCATCTGGAACGCCTTCCACAACGAGTATTGGCCCGCCGTCTACATCATCGACGCCAAGGGCCGGATCCGCTACCACCATTTCGGCGAAGGGAGTTACGAGCAGCAGGATCAGGCAATTCGCACGCTGCTCGATGAGTCGCTCACGCAGCGCCTGACGCGCGAGCAGTACGAGGTCACGCAACACGCCGCGACCGAGCTGCCGTTTCACAACGCCTACTGGGACAACCACAAGCCCGGGATCTATGTCGACGTCGTCTCCGGCGAGCCGCTGTTCAGCTCGACCGACAAATTCGAGTCGGGCACAGGCTGGCCGAGCTTCACCAAGCCGATCGCGCCGGAGCACGTGCGCACGCAGATCGATAAAGGGATGCTCATGGTCCGGGACGAGGTCCGCTCGGCGAAAGCCGATTCCCATCTGGGCCACGTCTTCGATGACGGCCCTCCACCGACGGGGCTTCGCTACTGCATCAACTCCGCCGCGCTCCGGTTTATCCCCGCCGACAGCCTCGCCACCCAGGGCTACACGCAGTATGCGGGGCTGTTTCCGCGCTAGACTTCTGGGATGGAGGTCGAACGCGCCCGGGCCCTCGTCCTTGCCCATGGTTGGAACGCCACGGTTTACCAGACCCTGAACCGCGGCATGGATCATTGGTACGCCGCGGCCGGTGATGCGTTTGTCGGCTACGTGACTCGCGCTGGTGTCCGCGTGGTCGCGGGCGCGCCGGTGTGCGACGAGGCGCGGTTGCCGGCGGTCGTCGCCGAGTTCGAGCGGGACGCCGCGGCGGCTGGCCAGCAGGTCTGTTATTTCGCCGCCAGCGAGCGCCTCCGACGGGTCCGCCGCGCGAGCGCCGAGGTCGTGCTCGGCGCCCAACCCGTGTGGCGTCCTCGCGTTTTATCAAATACGATTGCCCAGCACTCGACACTCCGCGCACAAACGAACCGCGCCCGCAACAAGGGTCTTGTCATCCGCGAGTGGAACGCCACGCTCGACCGAGCCCCCCTCGAGCACGTGCTCGACCAATGGCTCTCGACCCGTGGCCTCCCTCCCCTCCATTTTCTCGTCGAACCATACACCCTCGATCGCCTCGGCGACCGCCGACTCTTTGTCGCCGAACGCGCGGCCACACTCGTCGGTTTTCTCGTCGCGTCGCCGATCCCACGACGCAACGGCTGGCTCATCGAACAGTGCGTCCGCGCCCCGTCCGCGCCCAACGGCACAAGCGAATCACTCATTGCCCACGCCGCGGGCGTCACAGCCGATGAGGGCAGCGAGCACCTGACACTCGGGCTCTCGCCGTTGTCACGGCGGGCACGCCTGCCCGCGCGGCCGACACCCCTCTGGCTGCGCCTCACCCTCGCGTGGACCCGCGCGCACGGCCGCCGATTTTACAACTTCGACGGCCTCGATGCCTTCAAGGCCAAGTTTCGGCCGGAGGGATGGGAGCCGATCTTCGCGCTCTCCAACGAGCGAGGGTTTTCCCCACGTACGCTGTACGCCGTAACGGCCGCGTTCTGCGGGGGCCCGCCCCACCGGACGATTGCCCATGCACTTGCGCGCGCCGTGCAGCAAGAAGCGCGAGGCGTCTGGAGACGCGTTGCCTGAGCCGGTACTCCGCACCGACCATCTGGGCCGCACCGTTGGTGACGCGGTGCTTGTCGCCGACGTCGCGATCGATCTCGCCCCTGGCGAGCTCCTGGGCCTCGTCGGACCGAGCGGCTCCGGCAAGAGCTCACTCCTACGCCTGCTCAGCCGCCTGGACGAGCCAACGACCGGCACCGTCTACGTGGGGGCAGTCGACTATCGCACCATCGCCCCGCGGACCCTCCGTCGGACGATCGGGATGGTCTTCCAGCGAGCCGTGATGTTCCCCGGCACCGTCGCCGACAATGTGCGCTTCGGTCCCCGCCAGCAAGGAGAGATGCTCTCGGACGATGCCGTGCACGCACTCCTGGCGCGCGTGGGCCTCCCGGACTTCGCCGCGCGCGACACGGCGAACCTCTCCGGTGGCGAAGCCCAACGCGTCTCGTTGGCTCGTACCCTCGCCAACCAACCGACCGTTCTGTTGCTCGATGAGCCGACGTCAGCGCTCGACGAGGACTCCAAGGCCGGGATCGAGTCCCTCATCCGCTCACTCGACGTGACTGGCGTCCTGGTCACGCACGACATGGCACAGGCCCATCGGCTGGCCACCCGCATCGTGACCATGAACAAAGGACGGCTGTGCTAGACCCCGCCCTGCAGCATCGGCTGATTCAGGCCGCGATCGCCGCCCTGGGCGGGCTCCTCGTCGCGCTCCTCGCTCGGCGTCGGGGGATCCGCATCGGCAGCGACGTAGCGGTCGCCATGGCGCGAGGCGTCATCCAGATCGCGGCCGTCGGCTCGGTGCTGGCCATCGTGCTGCGTGGCCCGGAATGGCTCGCCGCCCCGGTGCTCACGGGCATGATCATTGCCGCCGCCGCTACCTCCGCCCGCCGCGCGCGCGGCGTTCCCGGCGCGTTACCTGTCTCGGCCCTAGCGCTCGTCGCGGGACCCGGTGCCACCATCGCTCTGATGACGTGGTTTGGCGCCATCGACCACGCGCTGACATCGCTCATTCCGGTCGGCAGCATGCTCATCGCCAACGCGATGAACACCAACGGCCTCGCGCTCAACCGGTTCCGGGCCGACGTCGTCGCCCACGTCATGCACGTGGAGACCGCCCTTGCGCTCGGCGCCGACACGCAGGCCAGCGTCGCCCCCTATCTGCAGAGCGCGGTGGAGGCGAGCCTCATCCCGTCAATCGATTCCCTGCGGTCGCTGGGGATCGTCTGGATCCCCGGGCTCATGGCCGGTATGGTGCTCACCGGCGCGAGCCCGCTAGCGGCCGCGCTCTACCAGTTCGTCGTCCTCGCCATGATCCTCGCCAGTTCCGGGATCACGGCACTCGTGAGCACCACGTTGATCCGCTCGCGGGTCTTCTCACCCGCGGACCAACTCACGCTTCGCGCGTAGTGCTGGCTACGACGCAGCCCTGACTTCAGGCGTCGACGCAAACCCGGACGCAAATCGTGTCGGCGTGGTCCCGGTGAATCGCCGGAACGTGCGAATCAGGTGACTGTGGTCGGAGAACCCGGTCTCCTGCGCGACGTATGACGCCGCGAGTCCCTGCGTGAGCAGCGCCCGAGCCAGGTCGATTCGGCGACGCACCTGATAGGCGTGCTGCGATTCCCCGATGACGCGGTTGAACAGGCGGATGAAGTGGTATTTGCTGACCCCTGCGACCTCGGCGAGGGTCTCGAGACTCACACGCTCCGTCACGTGTTCATCAAGAAACGCGCGGGCGCGTTCGACGCGAACGGTAGCGGGTGCCGGGCGGGCGCGGGTGCGAACCTGCACATGAACGTTCATTCAGTCACCGTCGTTGGAAGTCCGTTGCTCGCATGTATCCCGGGGACTCAAATTCAGTTCGCGTCAGTTAGGGCCAATTTGCGTCAGTTAGTTATCGTCTCGTTAACTGCGCTTTTACCGCCGGATCGCTTCCCAGACCATCTCTTCGGCCGCACGCCAGAGCGCCGGCGTCAGCACCAGCCCCCGGGTTGATTCAAGCCGCTTGAGCTCGGTAAACAGGCCTTTCGCCGCCGCGTGAAGCACCGGAATCGGTAGGGGCTTGAACACCTTCCTCGCCGCCCCATCCTCGAATAACGCCTCCAGCGGGCGTTTGGATTCAACCTCCATCCGCCGCGTCTCGTCGCTCAGATACGGAGACGACTCGAATTGCACCCAGAACCAGTAGGCGCATGGGTGCTCATTGGTAAAACGCACAAACGCATGCCAGTACGCCGAGAACGTCTCCCGCGGGGTGTGCGCATCCCGGGCCGCCGCGGCCAGCCTCGCAAAACAGGCGCTGTTCCACTGCTGATAAAGGCTGTTCAACAGTTTGTCTTTGCTGCAGTGGTACAGGTAGAGCGTCCCCGTGCCCACGCCCGCCCGGCGAGCGATCTCCGGAACCGTCGTCCCGTGAAACCCTCGCTCTACGAACAGCTCCAGCGCCGCGGTCTCGATCCGCAAACGTTTATCCGACCGGGTCGTCGACCTGCCCGTCACCGCGAGTGAATGAGCGTTCATAGCTTAATGTCGTTCGCCGCCCCACTCTCTGGCAACATCGGCGTCTATTCGGTGGCGGCGTCGCCCCGTGCGGCGGCGGCTCGACGCTCCGCGACGGCCAACACATGGGCCCGGCTGATGAGCCCGACCAACCGCTGCGTGCCCGCATCGACCACCGGCACGGCGGACGCGCCCCGCACCCCCATCTTCCGCACCGCGTCCTGCAGCGGGTCGGCTGGACCGACGACTTCCGATGGCTGGGCGACATCCGCGGCGATCACCAACGGCCCGGCCGGCGTCGCCATCGCGGCCAACCGCCCCAATTCCCACACTGTGATCACACCAACGAATCGCCCATCCGCGTCGACCACTGGAAAGCACGACTGGTCAGAGTGCGCCAGGTTGTCGAGCACCGCCTCGATCGGCGCGGCCTCGGCGATCGTCCGCGGGTCGGGGTCGAACGCATCGCGCACACGCAATCCGGCCAACGCGTCCTGGGCCGCCCCGTGGTCGATCCGTTCGCCGCGCCGGCGGAGCCACCCGCTGTACAGCGAGTCCGGCTCCAGCCGCCGAGCCACGAAATGACAGATCACGACGGTGAGCATCAGCGGGAGGACGATCGCGTAGTCGTTCGTCATCTCGAACACGAGGAGGACGCCGGTGATCGGTGCATCGGTCGCGCCCGCAATGAGCGCGCCCATCCCGACCAGCGCATACGCCTCGGGGTGAATGCCCAACGCCGGAAAGAGCCTGGCCAGCAGCACCCCCACCCCACCCCCGCTCGCGGCTCCGATGTACAGCGACGGCGTGAAGACACCGCCCGATCCGCCGCCGTTCAGCGTCAACGCGGTGGCGACAATCTTCCCCGCGGCGAGCGCCAGGAGCGAGTACCACGCCAGGCGTCCAAACATCTCGGCGTGGATCGCCAGGTGCCCGTAGCCGACGAGCAGTCCTCCCGACACCCACACCAGCACGCCGATGCCCACGCCCGCGAGCCACGGGACGGCCGCGGCCGGGATCCGCGTGCGGAGCCGCGCCGCTAGCGTGTCCGCCGCGAAGTATGCGCGGACATACACCACCGACACGAGCGCCAGCACCACGCCGAGGATGGGAAAGAAGAACAGCACCTCCCCCACGGAGCCATAGCCGTACTGTTGCGGGATCGGGAACGCGGGATGGTTGCCAAAGACCGCGCGCGAGATGACGGCCGCCACGACGCTGGAGACGACGACCGGGGAGAAGGACGTCGCCGAGAGCGAGCCGAGCATCTCCTCGAGGGCGAAGAACGCCCCGGCCAGTGGGGCGTTGAACGCGGCGCTGATCGCGGCGCCACTCGCGCAGCCGACGAACACCATCATCCGCTCCGGCGAGAAGCGGAACACCCGCCCAAGCCATGACCCAATGGCCGCGGCCAGGACCACGACGGGCCCCTCGGCCCCAGCCGACCCGCCGCACCCGATCGTCACCGCGCTCGCGGCGGTCCGGGCCAGCGCGGGACGCGCCGGGACTTGGCCGCCGCGACGGACGATCGCCAGCTTGATGTCGGGGACGTTCATCCCATCGTGACCGCGCCCGAGCCGGCGCATGATCCACCACGCCAGCGCCATCCCCGCTCCCGTCACCGCCGGCCGATACGCCAGTACGCCAACGCGCGTCATGACGCGATCGGGCCACCGGTAGAACGCCGCGTACGCGAGATCGATCGCCCCGTAGAACGCGATGACCCCGAGGGCGCTCAGGACACCGATGGCCACTGCGAAGCCCAGCAGGATCGCATTCTCGCTGAATGCGCGACCATTGAACCAATCGACGAATCGCGCCCAGCGGATCATGCCCCAAATGCTAATCGGTGGTAATTACGAAGGCAGTTACGAGGGCAGTTATGGAGGCAGTCGATACAGGAGGCGCGCCGTCGCCTGGTCCGCGGCGCTCAAGTGATCCTGCCGGCCATTGGATGCCGCCGCCATGATGTCCGCCGGATTGCGCGAGTGCTCGAGCCCCAGCACATGCCCGGCCTCATGCAACGCCGCGTTCTGGACCGCGTACACGTCGACGGCAGTCGACAGAATGATGTGGGCCGACACGATGTGCCCCGCGCGGTCGGTCAACCGAAACGTCGTCCCCAGCTCGCGACCCGTGATCACCCGGTCGCTCCACGTCACGTAGACCTCGGCGTCCGTCGAGTCGTCGACGAGCATAAATCCGACGCCGACATCGGCGCTGTTCCACGTGCCAAACGCCGCCCGGGCCGGGATCACAAACGATGGATCAAACCCCGGCGCATTCGACCGCGGTTCGACCCACACCCGGATCGGGTCCGACCGCGGCGCCCACCGCTGGATCGCGCCGCTGTCGGCCAACAGCACGGCCGCGAGATACGTCCCCTGCCCCTCTGACCGGATGAGCGCCGTCACAGCAGCCGCTCTGTCCGGATTCTCCGCGGCCGTGTCGCCGGCAATCTCACGCCGCGCGACCGTGCGCAGCCGGGCCAGTTGGGCGTCACGGATCCACGCGGGCGGCTGATAGTGGCTGCCGGACGCCACCTGACCGGCGTCGTACGCCGAATCGATCGTGAGGCTGTCGGCTCGCGTGAGCCGACCGCGGGACTCGAGGACTTGGACGTCCCCCACCGGCCGCTGTCGGGCCCGGGTATGCACGGCGAGGACGCCAACGCCGGCGGCGAGACAAACAGCCGTTCCCGCCACAACCAGATCACCGCCGGATAAGCGCACGGAGGAGGACGGCACCCACCGGGCGACCGCAACGGGAACTCCATCCGGCACCGGCCGATTGATCGAGGGTAGTAACTGACCGCCCGGTAACTTATTGCCCCCTCTCCCAGCGAATGGCTACTCAAGTCGCGCCACGCCCTGCGGCGGTCGCCCCTGAAGACACCGTCAGCGAGTACCGCTGGCTCATCCTCCTTGGCCTCATCACCGCGGCCATCATGGAGGTGCTCGACACCACGATTATCAACGTCGCGCTGCCCCAGATGGCGGGGAACCTGGGCGCGACGCAGGACGAGATCGGGTGGGTGAGCACCGGATACATCCTCTCCAACGTGGTCGTGCTCCCGATGACCGCGTTTTTCACGGCAACGTTCGGCCGGCGCAATTACCTGTCGGGCTCGATCGTGCTGTTCTGCGTGGCGTCCTTCCTCTGCGGCACATCCCACACGCTGGGCGAGCTGGTGTTCTGGCGCGTCATCCAGGGCGCGGGCGGGGCCGCCCTCCTCTCCACCGCCCAAGCCACGCTCCGTCAGATCTTCCCCAAAGACCAGCAAGGACTCGTCCAGGCGATCTTCCTCCTTGGCATCATCGTCGCCCCGACGCTCGGGCCGACACTGGGCGGGATCATCACGGACAACTACCAGTGGAACTGGTGCTTCTTCATTAACGTCCCGTTCGCGGTCTGTTCCTTCTTCCTCGTGACTACGTTCCTCATCGATCCGCCGGGGATGCAGCGCCGCGTGCCGATCGACTGGGCAGGCATCGTCCTGCTCATCGTTGGACTGGGCTCGCTCCAGTACGTGCTCGAGGAAGGCAACCGGTACGACTGGTTCAACGACGTGTGGATCGCCCGGCTCGCCGTCATCGCCGGCCTCTGTCTGTCGATCATGCTGGTATGGGAGCTCTCCCCGCGCAACAAGCATCCGGTCGTGGACTTCCGCGTCCTCAAGAATCGCGAGCTCGCGGCATCGATCTTTCTTTTCGTCGCCCTGGGATTTGGCCTCTACGGCGGGACCTTTCTGTTCCCGCTCTTTACGCAGAGCGTCTTGGGCTTCACCCCCACGGCCACCGGCCTCGCCCTCCTGCCCGGTGGCTTGGCCACCGCCAGCGTGGTCGTCATCCTCGGCCAGTTGCTCAACGGCCCGAGACCCAAGGTCGATCCGCGCGTGGTCATCGCCCTCGGTGTCGTGATCTTCATGTACGCCATGTGGCGACTGGGGCACATGTCAACGGCCTCCGGCGAAGCCGACGCGCGCGGCGCCCTCCTGTTCCGCGGCGCGGCGCTCGGACTCCTGTTCGTCCCGATCAATCAGGCGGCGTTCGGCAGCCTCGAGCCCAAGAACGCCCAACAGGCGGCGGGCTTGATCAACCTCGCCCGCCAACTCGGCGGCTCGTTCGGCATCGCCATCCTGACGACGTTCGTCACCGTGCACACCCAGTATCACCGCGTGAACCTTCTCCAGAACCTCTACGCATACAACCCGGCCCTCCTCGAGCGCCAACGGATGCTCGCCGCCAACCTCGTGGCCCACGGTGCGACCGCCCTCCAAGCCCAGACCGCGGCCATCGGCCAGGTCGAACGCATCCTCATGCGCCAAGCGACGATGATGAGCTACAACGACGCCTGGCTTCTAATTCTCACGGTCTTCTTCTGCTGCGCTCCCGCCGTGCTCCTGCTGCGCAAACCCAAAGGCGCCCGCGCCGCGGTAGACGCGCACTAGCGTGGTTGCGTTAGCTTCCTTTCGTGACCCCGAATGACACCACGACCCTTGTCCATCTAGTCGGGTTCCTCGCCGGCGTCGCCCTCTACGCGATGCTGGCCGTCATGACGGTCCGCGTCGGCGGCCGCTCCGGCGCCGACCGCATCCCGCTAGCAACCGCCCTCCTAGGGCTGGTCTGGAACTCCGTCGCACTCGTCATCTACGGCCTCCACGACTTCGGCCTCCCCGCGCCCGTCCCGCTGCTGTGGCCATGGATCGTCGCCCTCGCCTTCTCCGCGGTGGGCTTCCTCCCCGCAGTCGTCGTCCACTCGGCAGTCCAATCCGCCGGCCCCCGCCGCGGTGCCGCGGCGGCATTCCTAGTCCGCGCCGCCTACAGCCTGAGCGCCGTAGCCGCCACACTCCAGTTCATCGACGCTGCCCGCGGCGCAATACTCCCGTCACGCCCCGCCCTCCGCATCCTGACCGTCGGCTACGCGGTCCTCATCGGCGCCCTCGCCCTCTACTCGCGCCGCCAACCAGGCTGGCGCCGCGCCCTCACCGCCGCCGCCTTGGCGGCCTTCGCAGTGATGGCCCTGCACCTGAGCCAACACGCCCCTGGCTCCGACTCCTGGGCCACCGAGCTCCTCGGCCACCACGCCTCCCTCCCCCTCGCGGTAGTCATTCTCTACCAGGACTACCGCTTCGCCTTCGCCGATCTCTTTCTCAAACGCGCCCTCACCCTCATCGCCCTCCTCTGCCTCACCGTCGGCCTCTACCAATTCGTGGCCGCCCCCCTCATCCTGCCCCACCTCCAACACGGCCCCGCCCAGCCCGGCGCCGTCGCCGCACTCCTCGGCCTCTGGGCGCTCACCGCCCTGGCCTACCCCCGCCTCCGCGCCGCGATCAACGGCCTCGTCGACCGCTCCATCCTCCGCCGCGTCAACTATCGCCGCCTCCGCGACGCCGTAGCCACCCGCGTCGCCGAGCTCGATAGCGAGCCAGAAATCCTCGACGACGTCTGTCAGACCCTGACGGCCGCCCTCACCGCCGACCGCGTCACCTGGACGGCAGGCCAGCCCCCTGACAGCGCCGCCACGACGGTCCGCGTCCACACAACCGACGTCCCGCACTACACGATTACGATCGGCGCCCTCGCCGCGGGCCGCCGCCTGCTCTCCGATGATCTGGCCATGCTCGACGCCGTTGCCCTCAACGTCGCCCGCCGCATCGACGCCATCCGCGTCGCCCACGAGCGCTACGGCCGCGACCTCCGCGAGCGCGAGATCCTGCAGCTGGCGACCGAGGCCCAACTCACCGCCCTCCGCGCCCAGCTCAACCCGCACTTCCTGTTCAACGCCCTGACCACGATCGGCCACCTGATGGAAGCCGCACCCGATCGCGCCCTCCAGACGTTGTTCCGCCTCACAAGCCTCCTGCGCGCCGTCCTGACCCGCTCCGACGCAGCCCTCGCCACCCTGGGTGACGAGATCGAGATCATCGACTCCTACCTGTCCATCGAACGCGCCCGATTCGAGGAACGCCTCGCCGTCACCATCGACGTGCCACCGCAGTTGCTGGCGCTCCCGCTCCCACCCCTGCTCGTCCAGCCCCTCGTCGAGAACGCGATCAAACACGGGATCAGCCCGCGGAAACTCGGTGGCCGCGTCGTCGTCACCGCCCGCGCCTCGGGCGACGACCTCACACTCTCGGTCATCGACACCGGCGTCGGCGTCACGGCCAACGAGCTGGCGGCCCGCCGCACCCGCGGCATCGGACTCGCCAACGTCGAGGCCCGACTCGGCCACTACTACGGCACCGCGGCAACACTCACCGTCCGCAGCGCGCCCGGCGTCGGCACGACCGTCGAGCTCCGCGTCCCGATCACCGCCCCGGCCCTCGTCCACCGATGACCCACGACGCCCCGACACTCCGCGTCGTCATCGCCGACGACGAGCGCCCCGCCCGGGCTTTCCTTGCGTCCGCCCTCAGAAACCTCCCCGACGTCGAACTCGTCGGTGAAGCCTCGGGCGGCGCCGAGGCGGTCGCCCTGATCCAACAGGTCCGCCCGGACCTGGCCCTGCTCGATCTCCAGATGCCCGAAGTCGACGGCCTCGCGGTCGTCCGCCTCCTCCCGCGCCAGGTCACACCCCTCGTGGCGTTCGTCACCGCCTACGACGAATACGCGGTCCGGGCGTTCGACCTCAATGCCATCGACTACCTGCTCAAGCCCGTCGAGCCGATCCGCCTCCGCCGCACGCTGACCCGCGCCCATGAACGCCTCGACGCCGCCGACGCCCTGGCCGGCGACATCGATCGCGTCCGCTCGGCCGCGAGCACCATCGATGCCGGCCGCGCGCAACCCGCCGAGTACTTGCGTCGGATCCCCGTCCGGCGCCGCGACGATATCGTCATTCTCCCCGTCGACCAGGTCCTCTCGGTCATCGCCGACGGCGAGCTGCTGCACCTCGTCACCGCGACGGGCGACCGCCACACGATCGCCTATCGGCTCAAAGACCTCGGCGCCCGCCTGGATCCCGTCCGCTTCGTCCGCGTCTCCCGCAGCGCCATCGTGAATCTCGACGCCGTCGAGCGCGTGAGCCCCATGCCGGCCGGCACTTATATGGTCACCCTCACCAACAAGCAACAGATCGCCGTCAGCCGCGCCCGCGCCCGCACGCTGCGCGATACCCTGCTCCGTCTCTGATGGGATTTCCGTCTCTCATGGGATTTTCGTCTCTGACGCGATTTCCGTCGCTGACGCGATTTCCGTCTCTGATGTTGTCATTGATGCCCTTCCTTACGGCACTCCAGGTCTCGGCCGTGACCGGCCGCGTCGACCTGGTTGGGACTGACCCCCTCCTCACCATCGTGGTGATCCCAACCACCGATCCCAAACACCACATCCTCCTCGACGGCCCGCTCATGACGCAGCTGCGCCACGTGAACGGTCTGGAGGTCGAGCTCGAGGGCCAGATGCACGGCCGCTTTCTCACGGTCCGCCAATTCACCGTCGTCGCCGCCAACGGCGTCCCCGCCACCGACGGCCGCCTGGTCGCCGCCGGCGGCGACACCCTCGTCTTGATCACAGCCGATGGCGTGCACCACCACCTGGTCCACCCCTCACCGTCCCTCCGGTCAGAGGTCGGCGGCCGGATCTGGCTCTCGGGCCCGCTCGACCGGGAGCCCGTTGCGTATGGATTGATCGACAACTCCCCGTGACCAATCACCCGCCGTTTTCGACAGTTCGTTGAGTGGCGCTAGCGAGG
>DATMNB010000079.1:0-85003 GCA_035569435.1 Gemmatimonadaceae bacterium | reverse complement strand
CTCGGAGTACAACTCGACGACTGGGCCGATTGGGGCACGCAATCTTTGGCAGCTCATCGTCAAGCGCGCCACGATGCAAGGTTTTCTTGTGGGCGACTTCTCCCATCGTGCTGCCGAAGCGCACGTCGCCCTCGCGGCCTGGCTCAAAGAGGGTCTGTTAGTTATCGATGAACACATCGAAGAGGGTATCGAGAACGCAGTCCCTGCCTTTCTACGGCTATTTTCTGGCACACACGATGGGAAGCTCGTTCTGCGAATCGCCGCCTGACCGGCCCGCGGCTACAGCCGCTCGATGAGGGCGGCGGCCACTCGCGCCGTCATGCCGTGCCCGCTGTTCCCACGTGCATCAGATGTGCCCTACACCCTGCCGCGGCGCGCTAAATTGCGAGACGCACATTCGGAGCGTCGCATGGCACCGCGCACACGTCGCGGATTCACGCTGCTCGAACTGCTCGTCGTTCTCGTGCTCATGGGTGTCGCGGCCGCGCTCGTGATACCCGTATTCCTCTCCGCCACTCGGACAAAGCAGCCGCACCTGGACACGCTCATCCCACCCGCGCGCCAAGCAGCAGCACGCCGCGGCGAGGTCATCTATCTCCACGTCGCGGCCTCGGGTGCCTGGCGGATGGACGGCGCCGCCTCACCCGCGACTGCTCCGCTCGCCGCCGGTCACATCGACCCGTTTCCGGGGTTACCGCTGACGCTCCTCGTGTCGCCCACCGGCACCTGCGCGTTCGATCTCCGGAGCGCCGCGGCCGCGCGCGTCATTCGCCTAGAGCCGTTCACCTGCACCATCACTTCCAATTCGTGATGTCGGCGTCGTCCCCTTCCCCACCGGGCTGCCCATCGCGGCCAAACGTCCAGAGGTCATAGCCCGTGTGGTTGTGCTCTCCCGGATTGATATAGCTGTAGGGGCGCCCCCAGGGATCGACTGGAACCGCCTTCCTCAGGTACGGGCCGTGCCAGTTTATCGGGATCGGATCGCGCGTCGGTTTCTCCTGCAACGCCTCGAGCCCCTGCTCCGTCGTCGGGTAGGACCCGTTGTCGAGCTCGTAGCCATCGAGCGCCGTCTCCAGCAGCTCGATCTGCGTGCGCGCTGTCGCGCTTCTCGCCTCTGACACCCGGCTGAGAATGCGCGGACCGACGAGGCCCGCGAGCAGGCCGATGACGAGGATCACAACCAGAAGCTCGATGAGTGTGAAACCCGGATGAGGACGCATACTAGAGTTGATTGAGGTTGATCCCGTAGATGGCCTGCAGCATCGCGAGGGCGACGAAACCCACCAGTCCGCCGAAGACGAGAATCATCAGGGGCTCGATCAAGGCCACCATCGTCCGCAGCGAGCGGCGCACGTCGGCGTCGTAGGCATCGCCGACACGGAGACAGAGCTCCTCGAGCTGCCCGCTTTCCTCGCCGACCGCAAGCATCTGCAGCGCGAGTGATGGCAGCGTCCCCGCCAGCGCTGGCGAGAGCGCACTCCCCTCCGTCACGGCAGCCATCGCCTGGTCGACGCCGTCCTGAAACACCACGTTGGGCGCCGAGGCGCGAGCAATGTGCAGCGCCGGCAACACCGGGATGCCGCTCCGCAACAGTAGTCCGAAGGTGCGCGCGAAACGCGCCGTGAGGTATTTGCGCTCGAAGTCGCCGAACCACGGGCTCCCGAGCCGGGCCGCATGCCAGCGCCGCCGCACGTCGGGCCGGGCCAGTGCGGTCGGCACCGCGTACGTCGTCCCCACCGCGATCAACAGCCACGCCCACCAACCCTTGGTGACCACGGCACTCGCCACCATGAGAAACCGGGTGGTCGCTGGCAGCTTGCCGCCCATGTCGGAGAGGACCGCGGCGAACCGAGGAATGACGAAACCCAGGAGCACCGCGACCCCAACGATCGACACGACGCTCATGAGGGCCGGATAGAGCAGCGCGGATCGCACCTGCGATCGCAGCTCTGCCGTCTCCTCGAGATGGGACGCCAGTCGCTCGAAGACCGTGTCCAGTGCGCCGGTCGACTCGCCAGCCGCGACCGACGACACGAAGAGCCCATCGAAGTATCGCGGGTACCGAGCCAGCGCATCCGCCAGGCCGCTCCCACTCTGGACCGCACGCCGCACTTCGCGAATCGCCTCCGCCATTCCCGCGTGCCCGACATGGCCAGCGGTAAACCCCAACGCCTGATCGAGTGGAACGCCCGCACGAAGCAGTGTCGCGACGCTGCGAGTCCACAGGGTGGACGCCGACCGCAGGCGGACTCGCCTCGGCGTCCGGTCCACACCGTGGGACTCGACCTCATGCAAGGCCACGGGATAGAGGCGCTGTCGCTGCAACTCGGCGAACGCCACCTGGCGGGACGCGGCGTGGACCACACCTTCCACGACCTGGCCGACCGGTGTCGCCGCGCGATACTGAAAGCGCACGCTCATGACAGCTCGTCCCGTGTCACACGGATCACTTCGTCGATGGTCGTGACCCCGGCGCACACCTTGGCCCACCCTGCCGCGCGCAGCGACACCAGACCGCTCGACTCGGCCAGCGCACGCATCTCGGCGATCGGCGCCCGCGACAGGATCCGAGCGCGCATATCGTCGGTGATCTGCATCAGCTCGTAGATGCCCGAACGGCCGCGGTAGCCCGTCCCGCTACAGGCGTCGCACCCTTGCCCTCGGCGAAAATGCGGCCTGGGCAGGTCGAGTCGGACACGCTGGAACTCGGCCAGCGCCTGCGGCGACGGCCGGTAGTCTTCAGCACACGCGTCACAGACCAGGCGAACCAGACGCTGCGCGAGGATGCCCGATACCGTCGCGGCGACCAGATACGGCTCCACGCCCATATCGACCATGCGGGCCACCCCGCTCGGCGCATCATTGGTGTGCAGCGTGGAGAAGACCAGATGGCCCGTGAGCGCGGCCTGAATCGCGATTTCCGCCGTCTCGCGGTCGCGCATCTCGCCCACCATGATGATGTCCGGATCGTGACGCAGGATCGAGCGAAGCGCCGCCGCGAACGTCACGCCGGTCTTTGTGTTGACCGGGATCTGCGACACACCGTCGATCTGATATTCGACCGGATCTTCCACGGTGATGATCTTGACCCCGGGCTGGTTGAGCCGCAGGAGACCACCGTAGAGCGTCGTCGTCTTGCCCGAGCCGGTCGGTCCGGTGACGAGAATGATGCCGTGCGGCTGGCGGATCAGATGCTCGAACCCGTGGCGTGCGCCCTCGGGCAGTCCGAGCTCGTCCAGGTCGCGGACCCCCGCGCCCCGGTCGAGGATGCGGAGGACGACGCCTTCGCCGTGCAACATCGGCGTGATCGAGACGCGCAGATCCAGCTCGCGGTCGGACAGACGGAGTCGGATGCGCCCATCCTGGGACACGCGCCGCTCGGCGATGTTCAGCCCAGCCATGATTTTGATCCGGCTGATCACGGCGGCCTGATACTGACGCGGCGGGTGCGAGATCTCCTGGAGGACGCCATCGATCCGATACCGGATGCGGAGCCCGGCCGGTACCGTCTCGAGGTGGATATCGCTCGCGCGGGCACGTAACGCCTCGAGAATCAGGAGGTTCACGAGCTTGATGACCGGCGCCTGATTGGCGAGCGCCCGCGCATCGTCGAGCGCGTCGTCATCGGGAGTAACGAGCACGAGGTCACTCCCTTTGAGGTCCACCGTCTGCGCCTCGCCGCCAGTCGACGACTGCGCGGACAGGATCGCGCCGTGGATGTCGGCGGCCGGCGCCGGCACGAGGCGCACGCGCCGGTCGTAGACCCAACAGAGTTGATCGATGACCGTTGGGTCGACGTCCCCACCAGCGGCGACGACGAGCTCGGAATCCGTCAGGGCCAGTGGGAGCAGGCAGTATTCCTCCCAATAGCGTGGCGAGAGACGCTGGGCCAGTGGATGCGCCGCCGCGGCCCGGAAATCGGCCGATGAGCGGACGATCGGCTTGGGCGACGGCTGGGTCATGGTTCCGGCGCGCGCAGCGCGCTGTCAATCGACGGCCGGGAGGCTGGCAACTCCAAGCGCTCGCGCTCGAGGAGCGAATCCGCCTGTTCGTCGTTGAACACCACGTGGGGCGTGACGAAGATCGCCAGCTCTGTGCGGGAATGGTCCGTGCTTTTGCTGCGGAAGAGCATGCCGAGAAGAGGAATGTCCTGGAGAATCGGGATGCCACTCTGTGTGACCTGACGCGATTCCCCGATCAGCCCTCCGATGATGACGGTACTGCCACTCTTCACGATCGCGCTCGTCTCCGCCTCGCGCGTACTGATGACGGGCGCATTGAGCGCCGCCTGGATGGTTTGGTTCGTCAAGGCACTCACCTCCTGCAAGATGCGGAAGGTGACATAGCCATCCTTGTTCACGGTCGGGACAATCGTGAGCTGCGTGCCGACCTTCTGAAACTCGACGGTCTGTGCGACGACGACGTTGAGGCCCGACTGGAGGGACGAGTTGAACGGCACCTCGCTACCGACCAGAATGCGCGCCTTCTCGTTATTGAGAGCGAGGACATGCGGTGTCGACAGCACGCGGACGTTGTTGCGCGTCGCCAGCGCTTGCAGAATCCCCTGCACGCTCACCGTCCCGGTGTGGATGACCCGAAGCGCGAGCGCCTGCGGCGCCGCGAGGGCGCCGAGTATCGAATCGGTGACGCCCTGCGGCCCAAAGGCCGCCGTGATCCCGTTGGGCCTGTCGAATACCTGCCAATTGATCCCGTATTGCGTGGCGCGGTCGAGCGTCACCTCGGCAATCAAGACCTCGAGGAGTACCTGCGCCGGACGCACGTCCAACCCATCGATGGTCTCTTGCAGAACCGGATAGTTGGGCGGCGCGGTACGGATCACGAGTGCGTTCGTCGCCTGGTCGGGGACGATCACCGTCTGTCCGACGAGCCCCCCGACACCCGCGCTCTTGCCCGTGGACTCCGGGCTCGCGGGCGCGCCGGACGGTACCTCCGACGGCGGCGGCCCCTCCGCACGTTGTTGAAAGGCTTCGATATCGCGCCGGCGGAACTTGTCGAGCTCCGACGACAGACCGCGGTTTTCGAGCGCCTGCACCCGCGTCCGCTCAGTCGGCGCCGCGACAGTCGCGCCGAACACCTGGCCGAGCGTGTTGGCGAGCTCCGCGGCGCTGGCGTGCTTGAGCGGATACAGATACGTCCGCAACCCGGACTCGCCGCCAGTCTTGACGTCGAGCTGGCGGAGCAGATCGAGGTAGCGCAGGATGTTCGCGCCCCGATCGGTGATCAACACGGCGTTGGAGCGCGCGACGACCTCGACTCGGGCGGTCTTGCTCGCCGTTTGCTTGAGGATTGCGACCGCTTCGTCAGCGCGCATGAATTCGACCGGGACGATCTGCGTGATGAGACCGAGCGGGGGCGGCACCGGCAGCTCCTTCCCGACGTGAATTGGGCCGGTGGCCGGACGATTCGCCTCGGGCATGACTTCGGCGACCGGTCCCGATTGCACCAGTACGAGACCCTCGCTCTCGAGAATGGACTCCAGGACGCCGCCGATCTGCGTCTCCGGGATGGGGTCCGGCGTCTGGAAGGTGATGCGTTTGGTCGGCACGTCGTGCAACACAACGCTCACGCCGACCGCGCTGGCCAGCGCTCGCACGACCTCACTCAGGTCGGCGTCGACATAGTTGACGCGCACCGTTTGCTGGGCGCCAGCCAGCGCGCTCGCGCTTCCGAGCGCCGCGACAACGACCGACCAGCCGGCTCGCCTCATGGCCGTGGCTTCCTCGGGAGCGGCAGCCGCAGGACGAGGGGCCCATGCGCGCGCTCGATCACCACCGTCGAGTCCGTGATCGCGGCGACGGATCCGCCTCCGACCCGGTCGCCGACCCGATAGATCGCGCTCCCGATCAGGGCCGTGGCGCCGCGCGGCGTGATCGCGATGCCGGAGAGATGCACGGTGGGCTCATCGGTCGATACGCGACGGACCACCGGCGCCCGCGTGGGGATAGGATCCGGCGTGAAGCGCACGGCCGGGGGCGTGCGTGTGTCCGAGAATACGTCCGTCGCGGCGATGCCCGCGAAGACATTCGTGTCGTGCGCCGTGGGCGAGAGGCGGCGCACCGGCGCTGGGTGGGGCCACGACGCCGAAGGCGATGCCGCTGTGGGACGCAGTGGCGGGCTGATCGCGAGCGTCGCGCCGACGAGCCCGAATCCGGCGGCGAGCGCGTACAGCGTTCGCGGCGTCATCACGGGGCGCTCGCGGCCGATGGCGCCGGGTACAGTCCGTGGGCCCGAAGCGACCACGTGAGGAGTCTGTCGCGGCCGGTGAATATGGGTCCTCTACTCACGGCCATCTCGTCGATCACGAACAGCCGCGTCCCATGCTGCATGCGGAACAGGAACGCGACCAAGCCGTATATGTCCCCCTGCCCCTCGATCATCACGGGTATGGCCACGAGACCTGGCTTGTCGGGCGTCGGTTGCCCGGCGACGTCGATGCGATCGAGCAGGACGGCGCTCTGCTCGGCGTACGATCGAAGCAGGACCTGCAGGCTCGATCCGGCGAGCGCCGGTGTGGCACCGGTGCTCAGGAGCGCACCGGATGCGGAGTCCGCCCGCGCCTCGTCGGCGACCGCGCGTCGCACGCTGCTCGCGCTGGCCACGAGCGTCTCGAGCCGCACCCATCGATCGCGGCTCGCCGCGTACGCGGTCTCGCGCGCCACTCGCGCGTTGGCCCACGGCGCGACGACATAGGTGGCGCACAGTGCCGCGACGCCTACGGCGGCGCCGATCGTCACCATGCGCCGTTCGCGGCGGCTACGGCGACGGAACGAATCGGAAAGCCACAGAAAAGCTTTCATATGTCTGGGTGCCGATGCGCGCTCGGTTGGTTGCCGCGAGGACGTGCACCTCTCGAAACTCCGTCGCCGCGCCGAGCGATTGGGTGACCTCGGCGGCCTGGGGGGCGTATCCGTCGATCTGCCAGTTCGCGCCGCTCAACCCCATCGACCGCAAGTGTGCGCCCTTGGGCAGGCGTGTCGACAGGGCCAGCAAGACGCGCAATGGGTCCGGTCGTTCGGCCTCGATCTGCGCGATCGCGGCCGCGCGGCGCTGGCGCGACGCGAGTGCGTCCTGAAGCGCGAGCACTGGCGCCGCGCGTTGCTCGATCGACGCGAGGCTGACGTCGATATCGCGCGCGGCCCGCTCGCGCCACGCGTCCGCGGACAGGAGCGCGACGATGATCGACGCCGCGCACACGAGGCCGGCGACGCCCATCCTGCGGCGACGACGGCCCACGATGCCGGCGTCCAGCTCATCGGACAGCAACATGCCGTCGAGGTCCGCTCCGACGCCGAGCGCGGCGCCATAGGCCGAGAGGAACACGGGCGGCACGTCGCCACAGCCGGCCAGTGGCTCGACGGAATGCCCGGGCAGTTGTGTCGCGAGTGCTCGGGCCCGCACCTCATCCCATGGGGCGACATAGATCGTCCGCGTTGTCGCATCCAGCGCCGGCGCCGCGTCCGCGACGGAGCGGTACATGCGCCGCGCGCTCTCGACGCCCCCGTCGCGGATGTCGATCACGCCCACGCCGTGGTCGGCGTCGTCGAGTACCGCGAGACAATCGCTGACGCCCGCGGCGCCAAGTGCCCGCGCCAAGGCGATCGGGCCCGGCTCGATGACATCGACCGGGCCGAGGTCCTCCAGCGCCCGCGCCCAGGCGACGATGGGCGCCTCGCGTCCGGCGAAGACCAGGTCCTCCCGTCCGAGGGCGACGACCACGTCGTCCAACCGGATCGGGAAGAAGCGTTGCGGCTCCAATCGCATCATGGTGCGTCGCTCGGCACGCGGCATCGGCGGCAACGTGACGCGCTGCGCGAACAGCAACGGCAACCGGATGGCGACGGCGACGCGGCGCGCCCGACCCAGGCTGTCGCGCAGCATGCGCACGCCCTCAGCCGGACTGTCCGGGTCCCACGCCACTTCCAGCACGCGGGTGGGCCGACGACGACGCCAGCCGTCCAGGCGCACACCGCGGATCGCGTGCGCATCGAGCTCGACGCCGACGCAACTGCTCACAGGTCGCGCTCCTGCCAGACCTGGAGCACGAGGCGTCCTCCGGTCACGGCGTACACGGCCTGGATCTCGTGCGTCAGCGGTGATCCCTGGCGCCACCCGCGTGCGATGATCAATAGGCGCGTCGGCTCGGTCAGGACGAGGGCCGCCGGCGGCGCGGGCGCGATGGTGACCTGGAGACTCTGTGTCTGCTCCGGAGCGGACGCGGTGAAGATCTCGCCTGCCGCCCGCCGCCCGACGATGCCGCGCGCGACGTCCTGACCGAGGCTCGCGGCAAGCACGGGCTCGGGCGCGGAGTTGATGTTCACGAGCCCGTCGCCCCACACGGTCACGTACGGCATGACCGCGAGCGCCAGCGCGTCGTCGACACCCGGCAGCGCGGCCAGCTCGCCGATGCGCTCCAGGGGCCTGGCCTGGAGGCTGGTCGTAATGATCTCCGCCTGCTGGTCATGCGTGAACTGTCCGAAGAACGCGCGCACGATGTCGGGCTCTGAGCGATTCAGGTCGATCCGCGCATTGAGATCCGTGGTCGCGACGCCGAATCGGGCGTCCCCCAGTGTCACGTCGGTCAGGGATGCCAGTTGCGCGTCGAGGTCGCGAAAGACGGCGGCGCGATCGTGTGGCGTAGCGGCGTCGCGCAGCAAGGAGTCGATCCGGACGACGGCGGCCACGATGCCGCTTTCGGCGGCGTAACGTGCGACGGTGCGCGACCGCACGCTCTCGACGATGCCGAACTCGAGTCGCGCGGTACGCCCGACTTCGGCGGCGATGGCTCCGAGTACGACGAGGAGACTCAACACCAGGATCAGCGCGACGCCGCGGCGATTAGTGCGCATACAGTCGATACAGATCGAAGCGGCGGCCGGTCGGGAAAATGACCGTCACGGTGATCAACGCCAGGCCGGGACGCCACGGCGTCGTCGTGATCTGGCGCCGAAAACCGCCCGGGAGGGCGGCGAGCCGGCGGTCGGGCGACTCGGCCGGCGCGAGCTTCGCCTGCTCCATGCCGTCGACCGCGTAGGCTATGGCCGCGGACCAGTCGCGCGACTGCATGACGAGTCGCTGCCCTCCGTGAAAGAGCTCGAGGTAGCCGACGACCACGAGGCTCAGGATGACGAGCGCCACCAGCACCTCGAGCAACGTCAATCCTCGTCGCATTTATTGAACGTCCCAGTTGAGTGTCACGTGGAGCGGCGGTCCGACAGGACCAGATCGATTCCACAGCGTGATTGCCACCGCGTGGGGCATCATCACAGACGTGGGCCACTCGCGCACCCAGCTCGAGTCAGAGGGCGCGAGCACGCGTACGTCCCACCCGGTCACCGTTGGCAGACGCAACGCCACCTCCCCCGGCGGCGCGCGGCCGACCGGAACCGCGACCAGCTCGAGTCCGCCGGTGTCGGGCTGGATGGTAATGCGCCAGTCGTAGTCCGGGTCGAGCGGCGGTCCCGGACCGGCGGCGACAAAGGACAGGTGGTCTCCCCGCAGGGAGAAGGTGGTATCGTCGGGACGTTGTGGGGACCGTGCGTTGCGGAGTGCGTCGGCGAGAAACTCGCGAGTTGCACGCGTGCTCTGCTGTAGCCTTAGGGCGTCGCCGACCCGCGCGCGCACATCGACGCTGACCTGCGCGGATGCGTACGCCAGCAGGGCGACGATACTCATCAGCACGAGCGCGACCAGAAGCTCGAGTAGCGTGAATCCGCGACTGTCGCCCCGCGGTTGAGGGCGGCGCCTTGCCCCGCGCTTCGCGTCGTTGGCCCCGCGCTTCGCGTCGTTCGCCCCAAGGATGTAGCTGGCGGGAATATTGCGCTCCAAGTTTGCGTCATCCTTTCGATGGTTGTATTGGCACGCAACCGCGAGCCAACACATTCTCGTAGGGCTGTCCCACATCGGAATGTTGTGCCGTGGATCTGAAAGACCTCCGCTACGCAATCGCCGTGGCCGACGAGGGCAGCTTCACGCGGGCCGCCGCGCGTCTTCACCTCGCTCAGCAGGCGCTGTCGAAGCAGGTCGCCGACTTGGAGCGCGAGCTCGACGTCCGGCTGTTCGTGCGCATGCCGCGGGGTACCAGACTCACGCCGGCCGGCGCCGCGTTCGTGGAAGCTGGCCGAGCCACGCTGGCGCAGTGTCAGCGCGCGATGGCGCATGCGCGCAGCATCGAACGACAGGAGCTGCAGATACTTCGGGTCGGGCTCATGCCGGGCCCGACACTCGCCGAGGCCGCGGTCGCGCCACTCCGCTCCTTGCGCGAGCGTCATGGGCTGGTCCGTATCGAGGTCCTCGAGACGAGCCCACTGGCGTTGCTGAGTGCGGTCCGCGATGGCATCGTCGATCTGGCGATCGTGAGTTCGCCGCCCGACGATTCCGGGGAGATCGCTGGTGAGTGCGTGTGGCAGGGGCAGCTCGGCGCGGTGCTTCCCGCCGCGCACCCCTTGGCGACGCAGGAGATCGTTCGGTTGCGCGATCTGGTCGACCTGCCGCTGATCACGTTCGGACGCGATGTCGATCCGCTCGGCTACGATTGGCTCGCGCGCGCGTTGGCGCGCCGTGGGCTCAAGGCCCGATTCGCCGATGTGTGCGCGTCCGGACCGGAGTTGGTCGGCCCGTTCGTGGCCGCGGCCGAGGGCTGGACACTGGCCACGGCCGACGGCTCGTGGCCGGTGTATGCGCGGATCCCCGGCGTCGTCTTCCGTCGTTTCGCGGATGAGCCGATCCTGGAACAGCGGTGGATTCTCTGGCCGTACAGCGCGCCGTCGCCGCTCGTCGGCCAATTCACTGCCCTGTGGAAGACGCTGCATGGCGTGACCGTGGTAGAGGGTGACGGCAATGGAGAGGTCCGACGACGCGAGCTCGCGGCAGATCTCTCCATCGCACGTGACGGCCGGTCATAGCTCCGTCGTCTACCGGTCCTCGTTGTCCTCGTTGACGTTTGCCTCGTCCGCCTCGCGCGCCAACTGGCGCACGGTATCGAAGAACTCCTTCGATTGGCCGATGAACAGCCCGTCGGCCGTGAACGCCGCGATGGTTGCCACTGCCGCGCCGGAGCCCGTGGTGTTGGTGGGGCGAATGATCGATACGCGGGGGAACTTGCGACTGAGAAAGGGACAGGGCTCCGGCATGATCAAGTTGGTCTGGAAATCCTCACTGTTCAGGAGATTGAGGTTCGGGAAGACCAGCTTCGGATTCTTGGGGTCGGTCAACGGCGCTAGCGGATCGGACACCGCGTTCCCTGCCTTGTCGTGCCATGTCTGAAAGTGGGACGTCTCGGTCGGCCCGATACTCAACAGGATCCGTAACACTTCCCGACTGCTCGTGCGCTGGGCCAGTGATGGGTAGAGGCTGGAGCCGCCCTGCTCGATGAACCCGAAGTGGAATGCCGCGGTGTCAGCGATCGCCTGGATGTGATTCTGTGGGGTGAGGTCATCGTCGGTTCTGGGAATCGCGGGATGTTGCCCCATCGCCAGGCTTGGGACGGCGTTGGCGAACTTGAAGTTCGGATCCAGGTCGGGATTGTTCGCGCGGCTGCGGTAGCGAACCCACCAACTGGTGTCCACCGTGAGCTGCATGAGGTTCGTGAGCCGCCCGATCTGCCGGGCGCCCGTCGCCTTGCTGCTCGACAGCGTGCGGAATTCATCGAGATCGACGCTCGCGGCGCCTTTCGATTTCAGGTATGCATCGAGAAACGCGAAGTGGCTGATCTCATCCTCGGTATTGTCATGGATATACTGCGACATATCCGCATCGAGGTTGTTGAGCGCAGCCCTGTAGGGCGGGCTCCCTCCTGTTTGTCCCGGAACCTCGTTGTTTTGCTCGCCGCCGAGCTCATTGTACTGGATCCACAGGTCGGTCTCGATGGCCTCGACCGCGGCCAGGAACCTGAGAATCGCCGCATCGCCCTGTGTGAGGCGACCGCTTCGTGGTTCCTGGGCGAGGGCGGGTAGTGCGCCCATCAGCAGGCCACCGGCGCCCGACACTGTCGCGGCGCCAGCGAGGACTCCACTCTTCAAGAACGCGCGCCGATTCGTGTGACGCGTGTCGACACTTCCTAACTCTTGCATGGCTCGTCTCTCCGGTATGCACGGGCGTGCATTGTTGCGCTGGGCGCGGAGACGAGCCAACACATTGTTGTTTGGGTCGACCACATCGGAATGTGGTACCGGAGCCGCTCAACCCTGTAGGAAGCGGGAGCGACTCGGAGCCTTGATCCAGCTAACTCAGGTGGGTGCCCCACATGGTGCCCGTGCCGAACCTAACTCGGCATGCATCGTGCTTTCGTGAGTACTGTTGGCGCCGTTTCCGCCGCACCTGAGCCAACCGCACCTGGCTCAACCGACGCGTCCCGTGCCCGTCGCGTGTAGCGAAACACCGAAGCATGAGATGAGGAGGAGGCGCTTATGCGTAATGTCCCCTGGATTCGCTCGGCGTTGCTGATGATGGTGCTTCTGGCCCCACCGATGGTCTCATCGGCACAAGTGACTGTCTCGATCACTGTCGGTCCCCCAGCACTGCCGGAGTACGAGCAACCGCCAATGCCCGACGTCGGTTATCTATGGGTGCCCGGCTACTGGGCGTACAGCGACGATGACTACTACTGGGTGCCAGGCACCTGGGTGCTCGCACCCCAGCCAGGTTTGCTCTGGACTCCAGGTTACTGGGATGGCACCGGCGGTACCTTCGTCTGGCACGATGGGTATTGGGCAACGCGAGTCGGCTACTACGGTGGCATCAACTATGGCTATGGCTACACTGGCGCCGGGTATGAGGGCGGGTACTGGAATAATGGCTCGCTGTATTACAACCGTTCGGTGAACAACATCAGTAGCACCACGAATGTCACCAACGTCTATAACAAGACCGTCGTCAATAACACCACGGTCAACAACGTGAGCTACAACGGCGGTCCCGGCGGTACGACGGCCCGCCCGACTGCCCAGGAACTTGCGGCCAGTCGGGAGCAGCATGTGGCGCCGACGGCTGAGCAAACGCAGCATCGGCAGGCGGCCGGCTCCGACCACGCACAGCTCGCGTCGGTGAATCACGGCCAGCCCGCCGTCGTGGCGACGCCCAAGCCTGGGGTGCTGAGCGGTCGCGGTGTGGTAACGGACAGCCGCGTGACGACTCCTTACCATGCGGTGTCGGGCGGCGACGTCTCGACAAAGCCTCCAGCAGCGCCGCCGAAGTCCGCGCAGCCGCAGCCCGCGCAGCCGCAGCCGGCTGCGCCAGCTCCGCACCCGAGTGCTGCGCCGCCATCTAACCCTGCGCCTGCGCCCGAGAGCAAAACTGAGAGCAAGCCTGAGGGCAACGCGCAGAGCCAACCCGAGAGCAAACCGCCGGGTAATCCGGCGCCGGAGCCCAAGCCGCAAAGCAAACCAGCACCGGAGCAAAAGCCAGAGAGCAAACCGCAGAGCAAGCCCGAGAGCAAGCCAGCGCCCAAGGACAAGCCTAAGCCCGCGACGCCGCCCAATTCTTAGCGCTCATACGCGCCCATTAGAAGGCGGGACGACGGGCGGTCGTCCCGCTTTCGCACGCGCAGACGATCGTCCGCGACCGCGACTGATCTCTCTGTTAAATCGCTAGCAGATGGAACCAGCCAGAAATTTGGACGCATGATAGGTACCGCGTCTCAGTGCGTCCAGTCCTCCCGGGCCAAGCCGACCACGCGCGAAAACTCCTTTGCGTTCGCGGTAACAACCGTCGCCTTGCGAGCCAGGGCCTGGCCGGCAATGAGTAGATCATAGGCACCGATCGGCGTGCCCTTCCGCTCTAGCGCCGCCCGCAGTCGGCCCGCACTTTGCGCATCGCCGTCGTCGAACAGCACGAGATCGACCGGTCCGCTGAAGAATGCCTCCACCCGACGCTCGTTGAATTCCCGACGCGCGCTCTTGGCAACGCCGTACCACAATTCGAACGCCGCGACCGCCGAAACGGATACCGTCGCTCCACCTGCAACCGCGTCCCTGAACCGCTCGCGCGTGACTGCTGGTGTGCCGTTAATGATCGCAATGCAGGTATTCGTATCCAGGAGATAGTTCACCGGAAGATTGTCTTCCGTGGCGTCTTGGGTTGCGCCCGCCCCTCGGGCATGAACGGCTCGTCGCGGAACTCATCAAGCGTCGCGAACCACTCGGACGGATCGCTCACGAGCGGCTCCAGCAGCACGCCGCGACCGACCCGTCGCACGCTCACCCGATCACCATCAAAGCGGAATTCCCGCGGGAGCCGGACTGCCTGGCTGCCGCCATTTTGAAACACGGTCGCTACCTGCCTCTTCACCTTCGATTTGGCCATCGGGTACCCCCTTCGCGTATATATGATAAGTATATACACATGGCAGGCATCACGCCAGACGCGCATGGCGCGTTAGTCGGCGATCCGCGTCGCGTCGATCGGCCCAAGCGACGCCAGCGTACGCAGTCCCTGGACCTGCTGCTGGCGCCGGACGGCTTCGGGCGCGCGCGCGACCGCGTCCGTTTCGGTGCGCGGGCCGAGCCTGGGTTTGCTATTTGTTGGCATTAGAGTCTCCGCGAGACACACGCGCCCCAGTGCGCCTCGAGCCAGAACGACAAAACCCCTAACTCAGTGTGAGTTAAGGGTTTTCGTCAGAGCGGGAAACGGGACTCGAACCCGCGACCCCAACCTTGGCAAGGTTGTGCTCTACCAACTGAGCTATTCCCGCAACGGTCACCAATATTAGTCGCGCCGCCGTGACACGACAAGTTGGCCCGGCAGGGGGCGGTCGGTCAACAGGAAGTTCCATTGGCCGAGTTCCTGCACGGGCACGAAATCGGCCGTGGACCTGAGGCGAACGGGCGGGCGAGTCGACACGTAATAGACGTCGAGCCCGTACTCGAGCACCCGCTCGATGATGCGCTCCTCGGTGATCGCGCGGCCGAGGAATTCCATGAGCAGCGTGGGCCGGCCCGTGGGCCGGCTGAGCGTGCGCTCCAGCCCATCCAGGACCTTCATCTCGTGCCCTTCGACATCGATCTTGCACACCGTCCGCGCCGGATCGATGTCCTCCGACTCGAAGACGTCGTCGAGCGCCACGACCGGCACCGTGATCGCGCCCGCGGCACCCGTCGCCGGCGCGCGCCGTGACTCGAAGCTGCTCTCCACGTCGATCGCGTGCACATAGAACGGCAACGCCCCCGACACCGCGCTCACCCCTTCCCCGCGCACGTTGGCCCGCCCCGCCCAGCCATTCAGCGCGAGGTTGCGCCGAATGAGCGACGCCAGCGCCGGTGTCGGCTCATAGGCCCGCACGACGGCGTCGGGCGCGTAGCACGCCGCCGCGTAGGTGAACAACCCGACATTCGCCCCGATATCGAAGACCGTCGCGGCATCCCGGACCAATGCGCGAAACAGCTCCAGACTCGGCCGCTCATTCGACCGGCCGGGCGTCCTCGCCAGGACCTCGACACACCCGACGATCGACAGGTCGAGCTCCAACACGATCCGGTGCGTCGGGTCGAGGTCGACCGGCACGACGATGCGCGTGTCCGACGCCCTCGATGCCAGCTCTTCGATGGCCCGACACGCCAGACCTGGCGGGACCAGTGCGTGCCGCGCCAACCCCGCGATCAGGCGGACGAGTGGGAGCCCGAGCGGCGTGGCCCCCGCCCGCTGCAGCGTGCGTACCGCGAACGGTGCCTGGGTAGGCATGACCGAAAATTTACTCGCGGCCGCTAAGTTAGGCTGCCATGACTGATCGAGCCGTCAGGTGGGTCGTCGTCATCTCCATTGTGTGCGGCGCCGCGCTTCGGTGCATCGAGGTCGCGCAAGCCCACACCTTCGGCTTCGATGACACGATGCTGGCCCTCAACATCGTCACCCGCTCGGCGGCCCGCCTCGCCCAACCGTTGTCGTTCCAGCAGACGGCGCCCGTGCTCTTCCTCTGGATCGACAGGCTCCTGGTCGATCTCGCGCCCGGCGCCGCCAGCGTGGTCCTCCGACTCCTGCCCCTCGCCGGCGGGATCGCGATCCTGCCCCTGACGTGGGTCGTCGGGCGGCGCCTGGTGTCCGAGTCGGCCGCCGCACTCACCGTGGCGCTCCTCGCGGTCTCCCCTCTGGCCGTCGACTACACCGATCGGCCCAAACCATACATCCTCGATGCCGCCGTCGCGCTGGGACTGATCGGCCTCACGTTGTGGGTGATCCGCGAGCCGCAGCGCCGCCGCGCGTGGGCGATACTGGCTGCCACGGGCGCCGTCGCGACCCTGCTCTCGACGCCCGCCGTGTTCACGCTCGCCGCCTGCGGCGTCGCCCTCCTGATCGCGCTCGCGCCCGCCACGAGGCGCGGTGGGCGCGAGACCGCTTGGCTCGTGGCACTCGGCGGCATCTGGATCGCCGTCGAACTGGTCAACTACCTGGCCTTCCAGCGGACAACCAACCACGATGTGTGGCTCCAACGGTTCTGGGGCCCCGCCTTTTTCACGCCCACGGCCCACGACCTGCCCGCCCGCGTCCGCATCGTGGCTAGCTCCTTCATGGAGAACCTGTTCTACGGCACGAGCCTCCGCCCGCGCATCGCCCTCCGTATCCTGGTCACGCTCCTCGCTGTGATCGGCGCAGTGCGCGCCTGGCGACGCCCGGGTCCCTGGGCCCTGGTCCTCCTCGTCGGCCCGCTCGTCCTCGCCGTCCTCGCCTCGGCCGCCCGCGTCTACCCGCCATCAGACCGGACGTGGCTCTTCGCCGCCCCATCCGTGGCGCTCCTGGCCGCCTCCGGCGTAGAGCTCCTGTGCGGCCGTCTCCCAGCGCGCGCGCGCCGGCCGGCGTTCATTGCCATTGGCCTGGCCGGCCTCTTCCTCCCCGCCCGCCAATCGTGGCTCACCCTGCGCGCCTTCCTCCGCCCCGACGGACTCGGCGCCGCCATGCGCGCCTGGGACGCCGCCTCGCACCGTGGGGCGCCCATCTATGTGTTCGCCCGCGATGCGATCCGCTGGACGTATTACACCACGGACTGGGCCCACCCCGACACCGCGCGGCTCAACTGGCTGATGACCGCGGACTCCGTGATCGGCCCCAACTCGGGCAACGCCCCCACCCGCGGTCACGCGGTCCACGACGAGGGCGACTCCCTGATCTACCGGGGCGCCGCGCGCGTCGAGTTGATCGGCATCCCCACCGGGATGGAAGACCGCATGATGATCGCAGCCGACAGCGAGCCGGACTCGGGCTGGGCCGACAACGAGGCCCGACGCCTGGCAGCAGCCGCCACCCCGTCGATCTGGATGTTCTTTCTATATACCAAGCCGCGGATCGACAGCCTGGTGATCGCCGCCGCCGAACGTCGCGGCGCGCAGCTCACGAGCGCCAACCATTTCGAGACGGTGCGGCTCTATCACCTGCGATTCAATGCGCCACCCGCACATGTGCCGTGACCGACGGGTTGACGGTCACGGAGACCGCGCCAGGATACGACACGACGTGTGGGCTGACCAGGCCTTCCACGACGACGTGATATGACCGACCTGGCGTGAACGGCACCGTCGCCGCCGCGACGGTCTGGGCCGTGTCGGTCCCGCCAAAGAACTTGAGGTACACGTTTCCGTCCGACGCCACGACCGATGGATCGACGGTCACATACGGCGAGATCGTGCCGTAGGCGACCTGCTGCGGCAGGTTGGACCACAGGAACGTGCCGCTGCTGGCGACCACATACGCACTCACGGGCCCCGCGTCCGGACTCAGATTCAGCACGCGCATGCGCACGCTGTTCGCCGGACCGGGCGTGCTCTCGTCCACGAGCATGACGTGGTAGCGCACCCCGATGCTGTCGGTCAGATAGATGACCGTGTTCGCACTCGCCGCGAGCGCGAGCGTCGTGTCGACGACCACGCCGTGATTGAAGTTGGTGAACCGGAACCGATGCGCGCCAGCCGCCTCGCGCATGTACTCGATCCGCTCGAAGAGCGGGATCCCCGAGTGCGCGTTGGGATCGATCGGATACGAATCGAATGCGCCATTGAAGTACGGGTCATCCGTCCGCGTGGTATCGAACTGATCGATGTAGATGAAGTCGTACGGGACGTACGAGCATCCACACGGCCAGTTGCCCAGCCCGATCGACGCCGTGTGAAAATTGAACTGCGTCTCCGCCGGTGTGGCCAGTGGATTCCGGCTGCCGCCGCATGCACCCACCACGAGCGCCGACACGCCGACAACGACGCCTGCCCACCGACTCACGGTCATCGCCGGCCTCGCCGCGCGACCCGAAACCGTGCCGCGGCCGCCGCACCGACGTTGCTGGGCGGCACGATCGCACTGGACCCGTAGTACCCCTGTGCGGCGACGAGCGGATCACCGTTGGCCATATGATTCACAAACGCCGGAAAGTAGGAGGCATAGCTCTGGTTGGCGTACGACGTCTGCGCCGGGACCCAATCCCTGAGCGCGACGTACGGCGACACCAGCCCGAGGTCAAAGTCAATGATCAGAAGCGACGGCGCGCACCCGCACGGCGTAGCGGCGTTCTTGTCCGCCTGCGCCCAGAGCCGGTGACCCCCGCCGGCGACGAGGCCGAAGATCCCAAAGGGACCGTCCACGGCGTCGAACGGTCCGCTCACGTTTGTCGAATTGAAGTTGTTCAACTGTGGTGGGGCGAATGTCCCCAATATCCGCTGGCGTTTGAGATCATAGGCTATCGTGGCCAACGCAGCGGGCACCGCGACGCCTGACACCGACACACCCGCGCCGCTGGCGTACACCACGCCGCTGTCCGGATCGATCACATCGATCCAGCTCCAGTCGTGCGTGGTGTTGAGCGTCGGCAGCAAGTCCATGAACCCCTGCGTCGTCTTGATCACCAACCCGCAGCCCAGCACCTTGATCAGATAACTGACATTCCCAGTGGGGTCGATCTTGCCCACGGCCGAGGCATACCCGATGTTGGGGGTGGTGCAGAAGTAGTAGACAGACTGCCAGTAGTTCCCGGTCTGGGACAGATTGAGCCCGTCGGCGACGAAATAGATCGACCCATCCTTCCCCGGAAAGAGCTGCGACAGGGGCATGAGAAAGACCGAGCCCACCGGACCGGTCATCGTCAGGCTCGCCGCATAGGCTGGCGTCACGGTCTGATTGATGGGAAAGACCGTGCGGTTCAAGGTCTGGATCGTGAACGCCTGCAGATCGACCTTGATCAGCCGGAAAATAAGGTTGGTCGCCGAGGCCGCCGTCGTGTCCGACGTGATGAGCGAGGCGTACAGGTAGTGGCCGGCGGCGTCGACCGCCATGAACGTGTTCATGGCGCCCGACGCGCCGATGTTGTGGAACGGCCCATACTGATCCTCGAGCCCCGCGTGCAGCAGCGATCGCACGCCGCTCTGCCACAGCTCCAGCGAGTCCCCCGCGAGGATGTACACGCGGCCATCCCCGTTGTCGCCCCGGGCCACGAGGGTGTCGCCGCCGGCCCCGGGAATGGTATACGAGACCGCCGAACTGTCGTATGACAGCGTGTCGGTGCGGAGGGGCACCGGGCGGACCAAGCTAATGAAGATCAGCCCTGCCTCGCGCTGGACGCCGTGGAGCGTCCCGATCACTTGCCGATTGGCGCCGATGCCCATGGCGGCGGTGACCACGACGCGTGCGGAATCGATGCTTTCGTTGTATGTCGTGCCGGACGTGGGATGGGAGTAGCTCGGCACCTCGACCAACGAGATGACCGGCGCGTTGACGCCGCCGATCGTCACGGTGAGACCGCCATTGGGCCCGCCGAGCTTGCCCAGCAGGACAAGCGTGTCGCCGACCGCGTAGTAATTGTTGGTGAGCGGTACGAACTGGAGGATGTTGCCGAGCTTATTGTAGAACGAGTCGGGCGTGTTGCACCCGGCCACTGCCACGGTCAGCATGAGCAGCGCGCGACGCATCATCGTTAAAACGACCGTGTGATGGACAGCAGGAAATACTGTCCCGGGTTGTAGCGCCGATAGATGTTGTCGCCGACGTACTTGCCGTTGACCAGATGCTCGGGCTGGTATGTGCTGTTGAAGTTCTCGTCCTGGGCGAACCGGATCGCCTCGTTGAGCAGGTTCTGAGCGCTCACCTTGAGTCGCCAGGCGCTCCCAAACGACTGCGTGACCGCCAGCTCCAAGAGGCCGCGCGGCAATTCGAGGATCGAGCCGCGGAACGCCGAGCCCGACGTGGGATCGTTTTTCGTCGCGCCAACCGCATAGATACTGGTGCCCGAGACCGTGTAGCTCGCGCCGACCTTGGTGCCGATCCGGGGGTTGTCGTAGAACAACCCGGCATCGAGGACATACGGCGCCTGTCCCTGCAGCGGCCGGTCGTAGAACGTGACGCCGACCGTGTCTTTGGCGTATCGACTGACGTGACTGTGGATCAACGCGCCGCTCGCGACGGCCGACAGGTGCCAGAAGAGACTCTGGCGCGCCTCGGCCTCCAATCCCTCGACTGTCGCCTTTGGCGCGTTGCCGTAGGTGATCTGCTCCAGGAACGATTCGCCAGAAAATGTGGTGTTGGTCGTCTCGTCCAGACGCTCGATGGGATTCCGGAGCGTCTTGTAGAACGCGCCGACGCTCCACGCGTCGCCGTGCGACGTCGGATAGACCTCGAGCCGGACATCGTAGTTGTCGATGTCGGCCTTCACCAAGGTCGGGTTCCCCGTGATGATCGTGTTGTCCTGATAGTTGTAGTCGGTGAACGGTGAGATCTCGCGGAACTCGGGCCGGTTGACCGTTTTGCCGTACGCCGCCCGGGCGACGAACTTGGGGCTGGGTCGCCAGGCGACGTTGACCGAGGGCAGCCATGACACCGCGTGGTCGTCGACAAAGACCGGGATGGCCAGCGTGGTGGCGCTCTGGTTGGCCCCACCGCCGAATCCGCCGCCGGCGAACTGCGCGGCGGCCAGGTGCAGTTGGTCATACTCGACGCGCACCCCGCCGTTGATCTCCACATGGCCGTTGAACGGCTTCAGGTTCGTCATGAGGTACCCGGCGGCATACCCTTCGCTCGCCTCGTAGGCGTCGGTCGGCTGCGTGGCGTCGACGACGGCGAGCCCGGTCATGTCGTTGGGGAAGTACGTGTTGCTCCAGACCTTATTCAGATCCTGCGGGCGGAAGTGGATCAGGTTCCCGTTCACATAGCGCGCCCAGCCAGGATTCGTGTACGTGAGCTCCTGCGTGATGTTGGGGGTGTTCAACGCCAACTCGCCGTCGTAGACCAGATACTCCCGGCGGGCAACGCTGCGCACTTTCACGTAGTCGTACGAGCCGACCTTCATGTCGAGCCATTTGGCCGGCGACAGTGTGTAGTCGAACGAGCCGTTATACAACTGCTCCGCGTTGCGCGTCCAGATGCGCGAGATCGTCCCCGTCTGGTCGAACACACCGCCGGCCTGCTGGCCGCCGCGGTCGATGGCGACCCACGAGTTATTGAAATTCTCGGGGTTGTTGTAGTTGGGAGTGTCCGAGTAATACAGGTCACTGTTCTGAAAGCGGGTCGTGCGCTGATCGGGAATCGTGTGCAGGCTCGCGGTGAGCCCGAGGTTCCAGGCCAGCGACTGATTGGACGTCAGGTCGTGCGTCCCGCCGATGTTGCCTTGATACAGGAGACGTTGCTCCCAGTCGAGGACGATGTTCCGGTTCCACGTGCCGAAGACGCCGGTGCGGGGCGTGCCCCCGCCGCTGGCGTACACGCTGTCGTTGGGATACTTGATCTGATCGGCGGTCAGCGACGTGCCCTGCTGCAGCAGAAAGTTCTTGAAGTAGATCTGATTGTCGTCGTTCACCCGGAGGGTCACGTTCTGCATGAGATTCAGGTTCGCCTTCTGCGAGCCCTGCTCATCGTGCTCGATGGTGTTGATGTACCTGCTGGATGACGGATTGCCGCCGATCTGCGAGTTCCCCTGCTGCTGATAGATCGCGTTGTACCGGGTCTCGAACGTGTAGCTGGCGCTCGTCACCGTGTATAAGTGCATCCGGCCGAGCGAGAAGTTGTCGTAATAGCTGAGCGTCAGTTGGAAATCCGGCGGCGCGGTGATCACCTTGTCGCCCAGCACGGGCGAGAACGACGAGATGTACTGGCTCTGGCTCAACACCGCGTGCCGGAAGTCGCCAAACCCGGGCACATCGGACGGCAGCGACCGCGTACCATCGTCGATCCCGAGCCAGTCGGTCTTCCCACCCGAGTAACTGAGCATGTCCTTGCCCGTCGACGAGGGCCGGTAGCCGACCCGCAGGGCGACATCAAACCGACGCACGGCCAACGCGTCCTTGGTGTAGATCTTGACCGCCGCCCCCGTCATGTCGCCGATGAGATCCGCCCGCGGCGACTTGTAGACCAGGATCTTGTCCACGATCCGGTCGGGAATGAGGCTGAGATCGAACGCCCGGCTATAGAGCTCGGTCGACGGGGCGAGGTTGTCGTCCAGATACGTCGCGTTGTACCGCTGATTCATCCCGCGGACGACGAGGAAACTCTCGTCAGTGACCGTCACGCCCGAGATGTGCCGGACGATCTGCGCGGCGTTGACATCGGCCGACTTGGCGATCTGCTCGCTGGAGATCCCCGAGACGACCGACGTGCTCGACTTGATCTCGGCGACCACGGCTTGATCGGACGTATGCTCGACAGGTTGCAGCCGGCGCGCCGTGGCGGCCACCTGTACCGCCGAGAGCGAGATGGGGGTCTCGGAGAGCACGACGTTGAGCGTCGTGGTGCCCGGACCGTAGGGGACCTCTCGCGGCGGATAGCCGATCCGGTACAGGACGAGCGTCCCGCCGGCGCGCGGGACGTGGAGCCGATAGGCCCCATCGGCGTGGGTCACCGTCCCGATCTTGCTACCTTTGAGCAGCACATTGACGTTGCTCACGGGCCGGCCGTCGAGCGAGTCCGTGACCACGCCGTCGATCCACCCGAGCGAATCCGATCGGACGGCAGTCACGGGCACGAGCGCCATCCGTCCATCGCCCGCGATCCACAGCTCCACGGGCACATCGCGAAGAATCTGCCCCAGCGCGTCGGCGACGGTGCCGTCCTTGACGGTGACCGAGACGACACGGTCGAGGGGCACGATGCCGCGGCCAAACGCCAGATCGAGCCCCGCTCGGGTCGTGAGCTCGTGCAACGCCTGCTCGATCGTGACCGACCGGAGCGTGAGCCGCAAGGGCTGGCGAAGCACGACCGGCAGCTCGGCCGATGGGACCGACCGGGCATTCGAAAAGCTCATGACCCGCCGCACCGGGAGTGGGGATCCCTGGGCCAGCGCAACGGTCGTGGGCAACACCAGCAGCAGCACAAGACACCCTCGCATGATCAACGCAGCACGGCGTGACTACCCTGCCACGTTGCCTTGAGCCCGAGGGTCGCGGCGAGGAGCGCCACGGCATCGTGCGCCGGCAGACCGGCGAGTGATCCCGTGAATCGCACGGTGTCGGATGCCGCGCGCCGGACCGCAACGTCGATCCCGTACCAGCGGCGAAGATCCCCGCGGACGTCGGCGAGCGGCGTGTCGTGATAGGCGAGTCGGCCGGTGGTCCAGCTCACCATCGCGTCTGTGTCCGCGCCGTGTTCGACGCGCATGGCGCCGTCGGCCGAACGGCTGGCGATATCGCCGGCACGCAGCAGCCCCGCGCCACTCATGTCCACGCGACCCTCGCGCACGGCCACACGGACCGCTCCGTCATCCGTATAGTGGCGCACGACATACGCGGTACCGACGTCACGGGCGGTCACCGTGCCCGCGAATACCGTAAAGGGCCGCGCCGCGTCGTGCGCGACAGCGAAGTAGGCCTCGCCATCGAGACGCACATCGCGACGCTCGCGACCGAAATCCGCCGCGACCTCGAGCCGGCTACCGGGTGCGATCGTGATCGCCGTGCCATCGGCCAGGGTCAGCGTGGCGCGCTGGCCAACCGTGGTCGTATAGACGCGGGGTAGCGCGGTCGGTGTCGGCCGACGCGTGACCATCGTGGCGACCGTCAGACAGGCCGCGGCCGCAAGCGCGATCGGGAGCGCCCACCGCAGTGGTCGCGTCGGCAGACGTCGGACAACCGGCGGACGGCGCGGCGCGGCGGCGAGCCTGTCACGGAGCACCGCCCACGAGGCGTCCGTGTCCGGCGGCTCACCACTGGGATCGAGTCGCGCGACGTACGCGCCTAAGGCGTCGGCCACGTCGGGATGCTCGGCAAACAGCCGGCGCACCTGCGCCGTCTCGCGGGGCGTCGTCTCGCCCGCGAGATATCGCTCGAAAAGCTCGGGACTCAGCTCATCAGAAGAGGACATTGCATGCTATGTCCCCCGAGAACAGCCAACGTTACACCGAAACGTCTAGACCGAGCGCACGTACCCGATCAGCGTGGCCAGGTCGGCACGAGCCCGCGACAAGAGGACCCGCACGGACTCAGGCGTCGTTTGCAGGACGCGCGCGATCTCCGCGGGCGAAAGCGCATGTTTCCAGCGCAGGGTCATAGCCACCCGCCGCCGCTCAGGAATCGCCGCCAGCGCGCGGTTGATCGCATCCTCGAGATCGCCGCCTTCCACCGCGTCGTGGCTATCCATGGGCGCCTCGCCCAACCCGGGGACCTCGTCCGTCGTGTCGACGACCAGCCGCTCCCCCAACTGCGCGTGCCGCCGGTGCTTGATCGCGCGGTTCCGCACCGCGGCGTAGAGCCACCCCCGGACGCTCTCGCGCACGTCCCACGTCTCGCGTCGTTGCCAGACCGCGAGAAACACATCCTGCACGAGCTCCTCGGCGACCGCCGACGAATTCACCGCCAGATGCGCAAACCGCCAGAGCGCCGCGTGATAGGCGCGATACAGCGTTTCAAACGCCTGCGCGTCACCACGCCGAATCGCCGCAGCCAGCTGAAGATCGCGCGCAGCAGCCGCCGTCGACGACAACTCAACGGGGGCGGGCCCGGCAACGGCACCGGGCCCGACAGTAGAAGCCATCCGGCAGCATAGGGTTCGCACCGAACAGACAACAAGACGCGAACTGTAGCAATCGTGTCGCGTTGCGCCCGCGACTTGCATGCGAGCCACTTTCGTGAACACGACCGACGTCGCCAACGCCCTGACCGTTCTCATGACCGAGTTGGTGGACGGCTCGCCCCAAACAGCCGCCTACATACTGAACCGCGGCGATCCGGCTCTGCTTCGATCGCTCGATTGCCTGTCCGCGGCCGCTGCCTCAGCGGTCACGCCAGGCGGATCGTCCATCGCCGCCCACGTGGAACACCTGCGCTACGGCCTTTCCCTCATGAACCGCTGGGCCGCCGGCGATAATCCGTTTGCGGACGCCGACTGGAGCCAGAGTTGGCGCAAGACAACAGTCTCGGACGCTGACTGGAAGCAATTACGGACCGCACTTCGCGACGAGACCCACCAGTGGATCCGGGCGTTGGGAACTCCGCGCGACGTCGACGACATAGAGCTTAACGGCATGGTTGGGAGCGTTGCACACCTCGCCTACCATCTCGGCGCGATCCGCCAGATCGATCGCGCGACACGCGGCCCGGCGGCAAACGACTAGGCGGCACCTCTCATAACTGCCGAGTAAGTTGACAGTCATGCGAATTCTACTTCTCAACCTGGGTCAGGAGTCCTCCAGCGCCGTCCAGCAGGCGTTATCCGGCCAGGGCTACGACATCGCCGCCGACACCACTGTCGCCGTGGACGAGATACTCGGCCACGCGCCGGAAGTCGTGATCACCGAAGCCACCCCGTCCGACCTCAGTTGCTGCGGCGTGATCAGCCAGCTCAAGGCAGGCCCCGATCCGCTCACGCTCAAGATCGTGATGGTCGTGCACGGTGGCGCGCTGGAACGGGCGCGGGCCCTGGAGTTGCGCGCCGACGACGTCATCTCCTTTCCCTTCGAGCCCCTGGAGTTTGCGGCGCGCATCCGGAATCAGTTTCGGGAGCGACAACCGGAGGTGGAGCTCGAAGCCAAGCTGAAAGACGCGTTGGAGCGCGAGCACCTGGCCGAGACCGCCGTGCAGGCCCTGAGCGGGAACGCGACCGCCACGCGCCGGGTCTGGCTCATTCCCTCGATGTTGGTGCTCAGCGTGGCGCTGGTGCTGGCGGCGTTCGCCACCGTCCTTTCCAACCGGCACAGCCGGACGGATACGCTTCAACTCAAGGCCGAGATTGCGCAGTTGAACGGCGGCCTGTTGCAGCAGGGACAGTTACTGCGTATGACGGAACAGGCGCGCGCGTCCCTGGCCGTCCACGACTCGTCGCATTTCCGGGATTCCGCACAGGCACAGACCGTTGGCAACGGCCCATCCGTCACGCGGCAGCTCCAGGAGGCGCAGACCCGCCTGCACCGCCTCGAGACCGAAGGTCGGGTCGCGGAAACCATCGTCCAGACGTACGGCCCGAGCGTCGCCCTCCTGCACGTGGTCGTGGAGTTTCTGGACCGGGACGGACACCTGATCCACATCGCCGTCGATTCCACCGGGAAGCCGCTCGTGAATGACAGCGGCATGGTCGCCCTTCAAGCAGAGGGGGCGGGACCGCCGCTCGCGCTGGACGTCTTTGGCACGGGGTTTCTCGTCGCGCACGATGGACGCCTCCTCACGAATCATCACGTCGCTGAACCGTGGTGGGGCAACGAGCAGCTGAAGCCGCTGACCGACCGGGGCGCGGTCGCGTTTGCCGAGTCGTACACGGCGTACTTTCCCGGGACGTCGCAAGGCATCGCGGCCGTGCTCGACCGGATATCGCCAAGCGCCGATCTGGCCACGCTCAAGCTCCGCGCGCCGGCGCCGCCGCACACCGCGCTCGTGGAGCTCGATAACCGGACCACCGCCAGCGTGAGCGGCGATCCGGTCGTCCTGATCGGCTACCCGACCGGCATCGAAGGCATCCTGGCCCGCGCAGGCACCGACATCACACGCAACGTGGCGGACAACGCCCACGACGTGACGCAGATCGTGTCGCGATTGGCCGCGCAGCACCTCATTCGTCCGACGACGACGCAGGGACACATCGGCGATATCCTGAAGGACAAGATCGTCTACGATGCGGCGACAACGTCCGGCGGATCTGGCGGACCGCTGTTCAATCGGGATGGCAAAGTCATCGGCGTGAACTTCGCCATCCTGACTGACTTTGGCGGCTCAAACCTGGCGATCCCTGTCCACTACGCCGATGACCTGCTGAAGTAGGCGTCCGGACGCGGGCGTCCCCGGGCTTACATGTTATAGAAAAACTCTTCCTGCACGATCTTGCCGTCGGCCACGGTATACAGCGCGGTCTCGTCGAGCAGCATCCGCTGGCCGGCCATCGGGCCGTCCTTGGCGGTCACGTCAAAGTTGAACCGCACGATGAACCGATCGCCGTGCGGCCACGGCCCTTCGACTTTGGCGCCATGTACTTCATGGTTGCTCTGCCACCAATCGTTCTTGCCTCGAACCGCGTTCAGACCCTCCACGCGCCCCGGCACCGCCGGACTGCTCATGGCTTCGATGCTGACGATGTCCGGGGCATAGAGAGTCTCGATCGCGTCCGCAGCCCGGCCGTTCCGGCACATCTCAACCAGCTCTTGCCCGACCTTCATCGTGTCCCGAATCACTGTCTCGCTCATAGCCCAAAGCTCCTTTCGGGGTTGCAGACAATTGACGTGACCTGGATCTGCACTTGGTCGATGCATGTCTGAGGCCGCACGTACGGCGACGAGTGCCACGAGCCCGCCACAATCTCGACCGCGGTCGACCCTATCCGCCCAGATCGACGCGCACGCCCCCCTCAGCCCGGCTAACCCACACGCGCGGCGCCCGCCCAAACGCCGCCTCGTAGTCCGCCGCCAGCTCAGGCGCCACGTCGGCCAGCGCACCGGCGTCGCCGACGGCAATGGCGCACCCACCCCATCCGGCACCTGTCATCCGGGCCCCGCGCACGCCTCGGTGCGCGACCGCGCGATCCACAACCCAATCCAGTTCCGGCGTCGAGCACTCGTACAGATCGCGGAGCGACGCGTGTGACGCCGTGAACAGTTCGCCGTCGATGCATCCACCTCGCCGGAGTGCGGCCACCGCGGCGCCGACACGCTGCGTCTCCTGGGCCACGTGGAGCGCGCGGCGGCACAGCGGCTCCGGTAACGACGCGGCAACAACCTGGTCCGGCGCTGCCTCAGCCAGCGTCCTGAGCCCTGGATGCGTCTGACGTAACAGCGTCAGCGCCGCCTGGCACTCGGCGCGCCGCTCGTGGTACGCCGAGCCGCGCAGGGACCGCTCGACCGCCGTGTCGATGACCAGTACGCCGTCAGCAAACGGTGCATACTCTGTGGCCGTCGTGTCACACCACACGTGGAGCGCCATGCCATCGCGCGACAGGGCCGAAGCGAATTGATCCATGATGCCCACTGGGACGCCGACAAAGTCCACTTCGGCGCGGTGCGCGACGAGCGCAATGTCGCGGGCCGACCAGTCGTGGCCGGCAGCGGCAAGCAACGCCGCCGTCGTGGCGACGCAGAGGGCGGCCGAGGAGCTGAGTCCCACGCCGCAGGGCACGTTGCTCCAGACGGCGACGTCGACCTGCGGCAGCTCGACCCGCGCCGCGCGCAGCTGAGAGGCGACGCCGGCCACGTAATCCCACCACGCGCCGACCCGCTGGGGTGCGCCCACGTCGAACTCCCCGACCGACGCGATATCGGCCGACATGACGCGCGATCGCTGCTCCCCAGCCGGCCGCGGTCGCACCGCGACGTAGGTGCGCCGGCCGATCCCGATCGGCAACACCTCGCCGCCGTTATAGTCGGTATGCTCCCCGATCAGGTTGACGCGTCCCGCTGCCGATGCGACGGCCAGTGGCACGCCACCAAACTGCCTCGCAAAGACGACGAGGACAGCGTCGGTCACGGCCGCAAGCCGAGGGCGTGGACAGCATACCACACGGTGTACGCGAGCAGCCCCGCCAGTGCCGCATCGCCACCATTGGCCACGGCGCGGCCACTGTCATCCACCACCTCGGCGGCAACCCCGCCATCGAGCGGCGCGCGGCGGAGCCAGGCGAGCACCCCGGCCGCGTCGGGGCCCACGAGCCGCGCCAGCTGGCGGACGAGCGACGACCGATCCGTGGCCACGCCCTTCACCGTCCGCCGAAAGAGCGAGTCCTGCCGGTCGACCGCATCATAGAGCGGCAACCAGAGCGCCGAGGCCACGGGATCGTCCTCGCGCGCCGCGCCCCCGTGGAGGTCGATCGCCGTGGCCAGGGAGGGTTTGCCATCACGGTCGATCGCGAACTGCCGGACCATCGCGGCGCGCACGGCGCTCGGATCCTCGATGCCTTTTGCCGCCTCGGCGTCGAGCGTGCGCTGAAAGACATCGAGTGCCATCGCCACGACGGCGTTGCCATGGAGCGTGTACGGCAGCGCCGCGCGCGCGCCCGATGCGGTCACCTCGGTGGCGTAGAGCGGCGTCGACTTGTCGCGGCGGGCGGCGATATCGTCGGCGCTGGCATACAACGTATCGGCCAGCACGGGCTCCTCGACCACCTGATCGTCGCCGGTCTCGCGGATGTACCGCTCGACCGCCAGGGCATAGGCGGCGGCGCCCTCGAGCGAGAAGCCCGGCTCGAACAACGTGCCATCGAGATAGTTCACGCCCCGCCCCGGCGCGTAGCCGTGCAGCTCACACGTCCGCAGGAGGAGCTCGCGCGCCAACGGCGGATCGGCGAGCTGCACGGCGGGAATGGTGAACGTCAGCGCATCCCAATCGCGTAGGGTGAGGCCCCGGCCGTTCCAGGGCGCGCGGGACCGCACCAGATAATAGTGCGCGTCGTCGAGGGCGCGGCACACGCCATAGAAGTAGGCGAACAGCAGGTTGCGGTTCACGAGCCGATCGATCCCGTCGGACCCGGTGCTCTGTTCCAGCCCACCCAGCGCGTCGCTCGTCGCCTGCGCCAACTCGCGCCAGCCGCGCCGCCGCATCGCCACGCCGGTGGCCTCGGCGCCATCGCGCTCCGGTCCGGCGGCCAGAAAGAACGCCACGTCCCCGGTTGCGCCGGCCGGGACGACGATCGTTCGCCTGAGGGCAAACGTCGGAGCGGTCCCGCCAGTCGTACCGCCTGTCGTCTCGATCTCCGTCGACCCATCGGCCGTCACATACAGCGCGGCCACCCCCGGGAGCGCCGTGCCCTCGAGGATCACGCCCGTGGCCGTGCGGAGGACCTGATGCCCGTCCTCATACGGCCGGCCCGTTCGCACGCGCTGCTGGCGGTGGCCCAGCACGCCCTCGAGGGCAACCTCGATCTGGGCGTCGACGGCGCCGCGGTTCTCGATCACGATGGCGTACACCATCCCCGGCATGTCGACATCCTTGCCGTACGGCGCCAGCACTGTCCCACGCACGACGAGCGACCCCGCCGACCAGGCGAACGCCGGGACCCACGCATGGGCACGTTCCCACGCCAATGCGCCGGGAGCGGGCACCAGTGCGACGCCGTCCACCCGGACGACCGGCGTGAGGAGCGCCGGGCCCACGCCGTCGACAAACCGCGGACCGCCGGCGAATTCCACCGCCGAGCGCGACCCCCGATGCACGACCCCGATCGCGTGGACCGCGCCGGTGTCGGGGTGCAGACACGGCACCGCCAACCAATGGTTACCGGTGACCTGCCAGGCGACGGCGGGGACAGGCCGGAGCGGCTCAGGCGCCGCCGCCTCGGCCCCAGGAGCGTCGGTTGCGCTCGGGTGCGACTCGATGCTCACGGACATGGGGCGGGACCGCCAGAAGGAAAAAGGGGTACGATCGGCCGTCAAACAGTCTGGCCGGCCTTGAAACAGCCTTGCAAGATCGCTAACCTCACCCGCCAACGTCAACAGCCGACCCATCGGCCTTTCTCTTTTACTCGCAACAACTTGGGGACTGTAGCCCGCCTCGCCGCCGCGTGCATGGTGCTCTGGGCCACGTCGCTCGCCGCCCAAGCCACGTCGGCGCCCGAGGACGAGGCACGGACACTGCCCGTGGGCGTGGTCCGCCTGTCCGTCGCCGACAGCAACGCGCAGTATAGCGAGCTGTTCGGAGGGGGCGGCCACAATACGCCGATCATCCGCAATCTCAACACCGACAGTCTCGGCGTCCGACAACTGCCAGTGTTGGCGCCGGCGCAGACGGCCATCCAGTCGCTGACCGGCAACTCCTCGTTTCAACTGTCGCTCGGGCAAGTCGCCGCCGAGGCGCAGATCCACGCGCAGCGGTTCCCGGTATCGGTGGATGTCGGCGTGACGAAGTGGCTTACCCTGCGCGCGATGGTCCCGATCGTCCATACGCGCACGGACGTGTTCGTGAACGTCAATCCATCACGATTCAGTGGCAACGTCTCGGTCAACCCCGCCGTCGCCACGCCGGCGGCGCTCATGGCCGACCGCGCCGTGTACAGTCAGTTTATTCGCGCCGCCAGCACGTTGACGCAAGCGCTGGCAACCTGTCGGTCCAACCCGGCGGCCGCCAACTGCGGCACGATCAACGCCGATAGCAGCTCGATCCGCTCGCTGATCAACCAGGGCACGACGTTCGCCACGGCGCTCGCGCAGCTCTACGGCGGCCCCAACGGCCCCGGCGCACAGGTCGTGCCCGTCGCCGGCACCACGGCGCAGAACACGATCAACAGCAAGGACGCGGCGCTCACGTCGCAGATCAACTCCATCTACGGTGTGCTCGGCTTGCCGGCGCTGACGACGCTCAACCCCGCCGCGGCCCCGGCCCACGCCGCCGTCAACGATCTCGAGGAGTTGATCACCAACTCCGCGTTCGGCTACCGCTACGACACGCTCCAGACGGTGACGCGGACCGGCATCGGCGACGCCGAGGTGAGCGCGACGGTGCGGCTGTTCGATACGTTCGCTTCCGATACGCTGCGGTTCGCGCCCCATGGGCTCAACTACCGGACGGCGGTGACGGGCTTGTTTCGCCTCGGCACGGGCAAGCCCGCGGACCCGTTCAGCCTCACTGACCCCGGAACGGGCACCGGCGAGAACGCCATCGAGGTCCATTCCGCGTCGGATTTCATGTACGGCAAGCACCTGTGGGCGTCGGTCATCTTCCGCGGCACGTACCAGCTCAGCGACCACCAGACGATGCGCATCCCGACCACCGCTGACGAGGCGCTCACGCCCATTGTCAACACGACGACCGTCGGCCGGCAGCTCGGGAGCGCGATCTCGCTGGAGATCGATCCGCGGTACGTGTTCAACGACTACATCTCCGCGTCGACGAGCTACGTCATTCGCCACCAGGCGTCGGACCATTACACCGGGACGCTGAACCTCGACTCCGCCCAGACCGGCTTCGCCCCCGTCCATCTCGATGCCGCGACGCTCGGCGCCAACACGGGCTACACGTCGCAGACGTGGGGGTTTGGCCTGACGCTCTCCACGGTCAACGCCGCGTCGCGGGGGAAGATCAGCTGGCCGGTCGACATCTCATACCTGCACTCGGAGACCTTCTCGTCGACCGGCGGCCTGATCCCGCATCAGAAGAGCGACGCGATCCTCATTCGGCTCTACGTCCGGCTTTTCGGGACCGTGGTCCAGGGTCAACGCGGGAACTGGTAGCCGCGCTATCCAGGAGTTCTCGGGCGTGGGCGCGACTGACCTCACTCTCCGGATCGCCACCCAGCATGCGAGCAATCTCCGTGACCCGCGCGTCGGCGGCGACCGCCGTCACGTCGGCCGTGGTCACCCCGCCGCGGGCGCCTTTGTGCACCACCATGTGATGGTGCGCGCGTGCCGCGATCTGCGGCAGGTGGGTGATGGCGAAGACCTGGTGATGGTCGGCGACCCGACGCATCGTGTCGCCAACCTGCAGCGCGACGCGCCCCCCAATCCCGGCGTCGACCTCGTCGAACACGAGCGTCGGGACCTGATCGACCCGGGCGAGAATCGTCTCCAACGCGAGCATGACGCGCGACAGCTCGCCACCCGACGCGACGCGCGCGAGCGGTCGCATGTCGTGACCGACATTGAGCGCCACGCGAAACTCGACGTCTTCCGCGCCGGTCGTCCCCGGCTCACTCCGCGCGACCAGTGCCACGGCGAACCGGCCATCAGCCATGCCCAGCGATGGCAGCACCGCGTCGACCGCCGCCGCCAGGCGCTCCGCGGCCTCGGTACGCGCCGCCGTCAGCCGGGCGGCATCGGCCGAGAGCTCGGCGCGCGCGGCGCTCTCGCGCCGATCGAGTTGGGCGAGATCGAAGGCCGCCGAGTCGATGAGCTCCAGCTCGGACCGCGCGCGCCGGCCAGCCTCGATCGTCTCGTCCAGTGTGCCACCATACTTCTTGATCAATTTGAATACGAGATCACGGCGACGCTCGACCTCCGCCAGGCGCTCGGGATCCAACTCGACCCCCCGCTCGTACGACTCGACGGCCCGTGCCAACTCCTCGAGCGCGTAGTAGCCTGAGTCGAGCAGCTCCTGCAGCCGGTCAAGCGATGGATCGATGCGGCGCAGCGCACCCAGTTGGCGTTGCATGCCACCCAACTGCGCGAGGACGGTCTCGTCGAGGGCCGTCGCCATTGCCCCGGCGAGTTGTCGCAGTTCCTCGGCGTGGGTGAGCACACGCCCTTCCTCGTCGAGCCGCACGTCCTCGCCAGCGGTGAGCGCGGCAGCCTCGATCTCGCCCGCCACGTGTCGCAGGTAATCCGCCCGCCGCTCGGCGTCGGCCCGCCGCGCCGCCAGGTCCGAGCGCTCGCGCGCGACCGCCGCCAGCGTCTCGTGCGACCGCCGCACACGGTCGGCCAACTCCCCCGCCCCACCAAACGTGTCGAGAATCCGCCGCTGCGACTCGGGATCGAGCAACGTCTCGGCCTCGTGCTGCCCGTGCACATTGACCAGCGACCGGCCGACATCGGCCAGCACGGCGGCCGTCACCGTACTGCCGTTGATCCACGCCCGGCCGCGGCCGCCCGCGGCGATCTCGCGCTTGAGCACGACGCGGCCGTCCTCGACCTCGATCCCCCGCGCATCGAGCAACGCGAGCAACGCAGGACGGTCGGCGATGTCGAACACGCCCTCGACGCTCGCGCGGTCGGCGCCCGTGCGCACGTCGTCGGCGCTGGCCCGGTCGCCCAGCAACAACCCCAAGGCGCCGACAATGATCGACTTGCCCGCGCCAGTCTCACCGGAGAGGACGTTGAACCCGCCCGCCAGCGGCAGGGTCACGGACTCGATGATGGCGAGATTCTTGACGCGAAGCTCGGTGAGCATGCCGTAGCTTACGCGTCGCTTCAGGCGTGTGGAACTTCGCCCCAACCAAGCTTGCGGCGCAGGCGACCAAAGTACGTCGTCCCGGGGAACCGCACGATCAACACCGGCCGCTCGGCGCGCCGGACGTGAAGCGTATCGCCGATGACGAACGTCGTGCCGACCTGGCCATCGACGGTGACCAAGAGCTCTTCCGGGCCATCTTCGACATAGACGGTGATCTCAGCCGAGGGCGGGAGCACGATCGGGCGCAGCGCCAGAATGTGCGGCGAGATTGGCGTGACGACGATCGACTCCACCGACGGCTCGATGATCGGGCCGCCCGCCGACAGGCTGTACGCCGTCGACCCGGTCGGGGTCGAGACGACGATCCCGTCGGCCGCGTACGCGCCGACCTCCTCGCCGCTGGCGAACACCTGGAGCCGCACGACCCGGGCGAAGCCCCCCTTGTGGAGGACGACATCGTTGAGGGCGAACCACTTGCCGCGCAGCGTGTCGTCGAGATCGTTGGCCCGCGCTTCGAGCGTCATGCGCGTCTCGACGCGATAATCACCGCGCGCGAGCTGACGGAGCGCTTCGGTCATCTCGTCGCCGCCGCAGCTGGTGAGAAACCCCAAGCGGCCAAGGTTGACGCCAAGGATCGGGACCTGTGCGCCGGCGAGGTAGCGGGCCCCGCGGAGCAGCGTGCCGTCGCCGCCCAGGGTCATCAGGGCATCGAGGTCCACCGGGCCGTTGAGCACCTGCCAATACTGGTCGTCGGCCCCCGACGGCAGCGCTGGCGTCCGGACCCCAGCCGTGGCCACCGCGGCGGCCGGCGGGCGGACCACATCGTACAGCTCCTGCTCGAGCAGGACCTGTATGTTCAGCTCGAGCGCCAATTGCTGTAGCGAGCGCAAGACATCGGGCAGCCGCGCGTACCCGCGGTGCCCGATGACGCCCAGTCGAATCACCCGGCGAGTGCCTCGGACTCGTGGAGGGCGCGCACCCGTTCCGCGATGCCCGCCGCGTCGAGCCCCGTGATGGAGAGCTGCCGCGCGCGTGACGCCTGTTCGATAAACCGGTCGGGGACCCCGTGCACATGGACGCGCGCGCCGGCGTCGAGCGCACCAATGATCGACGACATGTACGCGCCGAATCCATTGATCACCGTCCCTTCCTCGACCACGAGGAGCTGGCGATGATCCGTGAGCAGCGCGGCCAGGGTGAGCTGGTCGTACGGCTTCAAGAAGCGGCAGTTGACGACGGTGATGTTCAAGCCCTCGGCAGCGAGTGTCTCGGCCGCCGCGAGAGCGGGCAGCACCGTCGTCCCCACGGCGAGGACGGCCACGTCCGCTCCCTTGCGCAGCACGTCCCACGTGCCGTAGGGCACGGCCGGAACCTCGGCCACCGGCTTTGGCACATCTGGCGAGGCGTCGCGGGGATACCGGAGCGAGAACGGCCCGTCCTTGTGGGCCAGCGCCGTCTGCACGAGCGCCAACATCTCCGTCCCGTCCTTGGGCGCCGTCACCGTCATGCCCGGCACGGCCAGCATATACGCGATGTCGTACAGGCCCATGTGCGTCGGACCATCCTCGCCAACAAGTCCGGCGCGATCCATGGCAAAGATCACCGGCAAGTGCTGGATAGCGACATCGTGGATCACGTTGTCATAGGCCCGCTGCAGAAACGTCGAGTAGATCGTGCAGATCGGCCTGAGACCTCGCGTCGCCATGCCCGCGGCAAAGGTCACCGCGTGCCCTTCAGCGATGCCGACGTCGAAGAACCGGTCGGGGAACGCCTTGGCAAATGCCGTCGTCCCGGTGCCGGTCGGCATCGCCGCCGTGATGACCGCCATCTCGGGGTGCGTAGCGCCCAAGCCTGCGAGACCGGCGCCCAGGACGGCCGTATACGCCGCGTTGGCTGTCGAGGCCTTTCGTTGCTTGCCCGTCGCCGGGTCGTGGCCCGGCGGCAGGGCATGCCATTTCTCGGCGTGCTCCCCGGCGGGGAACCCCTTCCCCTTCTGCGTGATGACGTGCACGAGCCGCGGCGTCTTGAGGTCGCGGATGGCGGTGAACGTATCGACCAACTCGTTCATGTCGTGGCCGTCGATCGGGCCGAAATACCGGAACCCCAAGGCCTCGAACAACGCACCGGGCGTGAAGAACGACTTGGCGCTCTGCTCCCATTTGCGGACGAGCGTGCTGACCTCGTGCAGTGGTCCGGGGGCATGGTTCACCGCCGAGCCGATGGCCGACCGCATCTTGTTGTAGAGCGGGTTGCGCTGGACCTGGTTCAGATACTTGGACACGGCGCCGACGTTGGGCGCGATCGACATCTCGTTGTCGTTGAGGACCACGACGATGTCGCGATTGGTCGCCCCCGCGTTATTCAGTCCCTCGTACGCCAGTCCGCTGGTCAACGCGCCGTCGCCCAGAATGGCGACGACCTTGAACTGCTCGTGCAGGACGTCCCGGGCGACGGCCATCCCAAAGGCCGCCGAGATCGCCGTCGCGGCGTGTCCGGCGCCAAACGTGTCGTACTCGCTCTCCGTGCGCTTGAGAAATCCGGAGAGGCCGCCCTCCTGGCGCAGGGTCTCCATCTCCCCGTCGCGTCCGGTGAGCAACTTGTGTGGGTAGGCCTGGTGGCCGACGTCCCACACGAGTTGGTCGCGCGGTGTATCGAAGACGTAGTGCAGCGCGGTCGTCAGCTCGACGACGCCGAGGCCCGCGCCGATGTGGCCGCCGGTGCGCGAACAGACATCGATCAGGCGAGCGCGTTCGTCGTCACAGAGCGTGCGAAGTTCGTCGCGAGTCAGCCGTTTCAGGTCCGCGGGTGTGCGCACACGATCGAGGAGAGTCATACCATCTCACGAGAAAGGGTCACGAGCGCCTGGCGACGATGTAACGCGCCAGATGCTCCAGCGCCGGTGTCAAGAGACCGGCATCCTGCAGTGCACCGCACGCCTCGTCGACAAGCGCCTGGGCTCTCGCCACGGCGCCGTCGACGCCAAGCAGCGCCGGGTAGGTACTCTTGTGCAGGGCCAGGTCACGCCCCGCCGTCTTGCCCAGTTGATCCGTGGTCGCCGTCACATCCAGGACGTCGTCGGCAATCTGGAACGCCAGGCCGATCGCCTCTCCGTAGCGACCAAGCGCCTCGACGACCGCATCATCGGCACGGGCGGCGATGCCCCCAATGCGAACCGACGCGGCCAGGAGCGCGCCGGTCTTGGCGCGGTGGATGCGCTCGAGCTGGTCGAGGGAGAGGGCGATCCCCTCTCCTTCCAGATCGAGAAGCTGGCCGCCGATCATCCCTCCGGCACCGGCGGCGCGCATCAACTCTCGAAGGATGAGGCCGCACACGGCGTCGGGCAACTTGAGCGACCGCCCGGCGTCCGTGGCACACCGGGCCGCCAGCGGCACCATGGCCAATGCGGCCGCGGTCGCCTCAGCCACGCCATAGACCCGATGCACCGTCGGGCGACCTCGACGGACATCATCGTCGTCCATACATGGCAAATCGTCGTGCACGAGCGAATACGCGTGCACGACCTCCACCGCGGCCGCCAGGTCGCTGGCATCGCCGATGCCGCCAGCGGCGTGATAGGCTGACAGTAGCAGGATGGCACGCAGGCGTTTCCCCTCGCCCATGAGGCTATACCGGATGGCCTCGACCGCGACCGGCGGCAAGCCATCGAGATACCGGTCGCAGAACCCTTGGAGGGACGCCAGCACCACGGCGCGATCCGCGGCAAAGGAGGCGTCGACCGTGGGCAACGCCGGCGTCGATCGCGCCTCAGTCGCCAAATGGCCTCCGCACAAACGTCCCATCCGCCTGCTCGACCAGCTGCGTCACGCGCGCCTCGGCCCGGGACAGCTCCGCGGTCGCCCGGCGCAAACGCTCAACGCCCTCCTCGAACAACGCCAATGCGCGATCGAGCGATACGCCGTCGCTATCGAGCTCGGTGGCAATTTCCTCCAACCGCGCGATGTCCTGCTCGAACGTCATGAACGGGTCCTCACGGCTCGGTCCTCGCACGCACGGTGCCGTCGCGCAGCAGCAGGTCAAACCGCCCGCCCGGCTCGAACTGATCGACCGACGTGAGTGGCGGGCCGCCCCCTGGAACGCGCGCGACCGCGTAGCCCCGTCCCAGTGTCGCCAACGGACTCAACGCATTGAGGCGACCGGCCGCGGCGGTCAGCCGAGCGGTCCGGCGCTCGCCGACTCGCAGGGCCGCGGCACGCGCGGTCCGGGCCGCACGGGCGAGATCGTTCTGCGCGCGACGCAACCGTTCCCGCACGCCATCGCGCAGCGCCTCGCCCAACAGCGCCAGGCGCTCGCGCGCCTCGGTCTCGATCGGCGTGGCCGCTTCCGCCGCGGCCGACGGCGTGGGCGCACGCAGGTCGGCTACAAGATCACAGACGCTGAGATCGACCTCATGCCCAACCGCGGAGATCGTGGGCACCGCGCAGCCAGCCAGCGCGCGCGCCACGCCCTCGTCGTCAAACGCCCAGAGGTCATCATGCCCACCACCACCACGCCCGATGATCACCACGTCGGCCTGGCCCCAGCGATCCACGGCGGCCAAGGCCTGGCAGAGCGTCTCGGGCGCGCCCTCACCCTGGACGCGCGCGCCGACCACGACGATCTCGATCGAGGGTGACCGGCGGCGGGCGACGGCGATAATATCACGGACGGCTGCGCCATCGGGGCTGGTAACCACGGCTACGCACCGGGGAAACGCCGGGAGCGGACGTTTGCGCTCAGGCGCCAGCAATCCGTCGCGCTCGAGGGCACGCAGCGTCCGCTCCACCACGGCGCGTCGGCGGCCCTGCCCGACCGCATCGAGCGCAGTCACCACGAACTGCATCTCGCCGCGATTCGGGTACACGGTGAGCTGTCCGCGGGCCGTGACCTGCATCCCATCGACCGGCGGCGTCGCGATGCGGGCGGCTTCCTTGGACCAGACGACACACCGCATCTGCGATGCTTCGTCGCGGAGACAGAAGTACCACTGGCCGTTGCGGTGGGCCTTGAAGTCGGTGACCTCGCCCCGGACCCAGAGCGGCAGAAACGCGCCCTCCAGCAGGTCCTTGGCCGTCCGCGTCACCGACGACACGCTGGCCGCCGTGGCCGCCGTTGCACCGGGAACGCGTTCATACAGCGCGTCGGCCGCGATGGCCGCCGCATCTGGAGCGAACAGATCGGGAACGGCTGATGCCGCCCGCCGGCGGAAGGTGCTCATGCGGCCGCGTCCACCGAGGCCCCCACGGACAGGTCGGCCGCGCGCACGGTGTTCTTGAGGAGCATGGCGATCGTCATCGGACCGACGCCGCCGGGCACGGGCGTGATGTGGGACGCCACCTCGCGGACACTGGCGAAATCGACGTCACCGACCAGCACGTACCCCGACTTGGCCCGCGCGTCGGCCACACGGTTGATGCCGACGTCTATCACGGTCGCGCCGGGCTTGACCATGTCGCCGGTGACGAACTTGGGCCGGCCGGCGGCGACGATCAGAATGTCGGCCTGGCGCGCGTGTCCGGGCAGGTCGGCGGTTTTGCTGTGGCAGATGGTGACCGTCGCATTGGCTCCGGGCGCGTCCTGGATCATGAGACTGGCCATCGGCTTGCCGACGATCGTGCTGCGGCCAATGATCACGCACTCGCGGCCGCGCGTCTCGATCCCGGTCCGCACCAACAACTCCTGGACGCCGGCGGGGGTGCACGGGGCGAATCCCGTACGGTCGCCGATCAGGAGCTTGCCGACGTTGACCGGATGAAATCCATCGACGTCCTTCTCCGGCTTGATGCGCCACACGATGGCCTGAAAATCGATGTGCTTGGGCAGCGGCGCTTGGACGAGAATGCCATGGATCGCCGGGTCCGCGTTGAGCGCATCGACATGGCGCAGCAGCTCGGCTTGCGTCGTTTCGGCCGGGAGTCGGATCGTGACGCCGTGCATTCCCGCTTCCTCGGTGGCCTTGCCCTTGGCCCGCACATAGACGGCGCTCGCGGGATCGTCGCCCACGAGCACCACCGCCAGGCCCGGCGTCACGCCACGCGCGACGAGGGCCGCCGCCGCGCGCGCCACGTCGGCGCGGACGGCCTGGGCGACGGCGACGCCGTCGATCAACTCAGCGGGCAAAATCCACCGCCCGCGTCTCTCGGATCACCACCACCTTGATCTGCCCCGGATATTGAAGTTCCGCCTCGATGCGGCGGGCGATCTCCTCGGACAACGTCGTCATGCGGGCATCGTCGACGTCTTCGGGCGTGACCACCACGCGCACTTCCCGTCCCGCCTGAATGGCGAAGACCTTATCTACCCCGCGATAGCTGGATGCGATGCGCTCGATCCCCTCGAGTCGCTTCACGTAGGTCTCGAACGCCTCGCGCCGAGCCCCCGGCCTGGAGCCCGAGATCGCGTCGGCGGCCTGCACCAGGACCGAGACCTCGGTCTCGTGCGGCACGTCGTCATGGTGCGCCGCAATGATGTTCACGACAACCGGGTTCTCGCCGTACTTGGTCGCCACCTCGACGCCGAGTTGCACGTGGGTGCCCTCGTGCTCGTGGGTGAGGACCTTGCCGATATCGTGGAGGAGGGCCCCACGCTTGGCCGTCGGCACATCGAGTCCCAGCTCGGCGGTCATGATCCCCGCCAGCCACGCCACCTCCTTGGAGTGCTGGAGGATGTTCTGCCCGTAGCTGGTCCGCCAACGCATGCGGCCGATGAGCTTGATCAGCTCCGGGTGCAGCCCGTGGACGCCCGTCTCGTAGGCCGCTTGCTCCCCGGTCTCGACGATCGCCGATTCCACCTCGAGCTTGGACTTGTTGACGACCTCCTCGATCCGTCCCGGATGAATGCGTCCGTCGGCGACGAGCTTCTCCAGCGACAGGCGGGCGACCTCCCGCCGCACGGGATCGAAGCACGACACGACGACCGTATCCGGGGTGTCATCGATGATCACATCGACACCCGTGGCCAACTCGAAGGCGCGAATGTTCCGACCCTCGCGGCCGATGATCCGCCCTTTCATTTCGTCGTTAGGGAGGGCCACGGCGGACGCCGTCGACTCGGCCGTATGCTCGGCGGCGATCCGTTGCACGGCCAGGGCGACGATCTTTTTGGCTTCGCGCTCGGCGGTCTTACGGGCGTTCTCACGGATCTCGCGCACGCGGTTCGCGGCATCGGCGTGGGCCTCTTCCTCGACGCGTTGCACGAGTTGGGCCTTGGCCTCCTGCGCCGACAGACCGGCCAACTGCTCGAGCCGGCGGCGCTCGTCGGTGACCAGGCGCTCCAGCTCTGCTTGCCGTTCCTGGATGCGCTTCTCGGCCCGGCTCACGTCACTGGCGTGGATCGACGTCTCTTTCTCGCGCTGGTCGAGGAGATCGAACTTGCGGTCCAGGATCGACTCGCGCTCCTGGACGTGCTTCTCCTCGCGCACGACCTCCTCGCGGCGGCGGCGCGCCTCGACCTCCCACGACTCGCGGAGCTTGATCAACTCCTCCTTCCCCGCGACGACCGCGCTTTTGCGCAGATTCTCGGCTTCGCGCTCCGCGTCTTCGACCGCCCGGCGGCGGATGGCGTCGGCGCCGGCTTTGGCCTCGTCCAGGCGCTTGAGCTCAGCCGTCCGGCCCTGCCGTCGTCCGACTGCCACCGCGGCGGCCACCGCGCTCGCAAGCACTACCAGAAATACGCCAATTATGGCAGGAGAATCCATAGACGAATCTATACTCCAGCGCGACCGTGCGGCCGCGGCAATAGGCCCGCGTCACCTCCCCATGCTGCACCGTGCTGCATCGTGCCGCCAAGCCCCTACGCGCCGGCGCCCTCCGCGGTCGCGTGGGTGGTGCCGGTCCCTCGTTTGGCCGGCGGGAGCCATCGGCGGATCTCGACGCCCAGGGCGTCGATCTCGGCGACGACGGCCTCGGAGGCCGCGTTGGCCTCGAACAGCTCGTTGGTGATCTGTAGCGCCGCCAGAATGGCCGCTTTGCTCGGTTCCACCACCGAGCCGTGCATCACTTGTCGGATCGCACGATCCACGTAGTCGGCCACGGCCCGCGTGTGCTCTGGCGGCGCGTCGCTCCGAATGGCGTACTCTTCCCCAACGATGTTTACGCGGACCACATGCACTTTTCCAGTCATCATTCCTCCTGCTGTTGTCGCAGGAAGCGCACACGCGCCAACATGTGTCGGGCCTTTCCGGTCGCCGACTCCACCCGCCGCGCCAAGTCGCGATTCTCAGCCTCGAGCACCGCGACCCGCTCGATCAGGCCGGCACTGGCCGGACCGCCGCCCGTTTCGATCGCCTTGAGTCGCGCCTCGGCTTGGAGCGCCCGGCGCCGAAAGCCGGCGAGCTCGTCGCCGAGATGCCGGACGAGCGATTCCAGCTCCCGGAACGACGCGAGCTCAGGGCGGTCACTGGCTGCCACGCTAGGCGCTTCGCTGTCGGACACCGAGCTCCGTCTCCAATGTTCGCAACAGCTTACGCTGCGCGGCATCAACCTCTTTCTCGGTAAGAGTGCGCGTTGGATGGCGGAACGTCAACCGCCAGGTGACGGCGCGGACCCCGTCCGGCACGCCCGGGCCGCGGTACTCGTTGACAACGTCAGACGATTCCAGAAACTCTCCACCCAACACACGCCCAACTGCCCCCGCGCCGCCAACGAGGTCGTCGCGCACCAGGAGGGTCACGTCGCGCTCCACCGCCGGAACTGAGGGTGGCGCCACATACCGAGGCACGTGCCGAGCCACCCCGCCCGTCGCACCGTAGGCGTGATGCCCCGGAGGCGCGACCGCGTCGGTTGGCGTTTTCTCGATGCACAGCTCGACGCCATACGTCGGTGCCGCCCAGGGTGGCGCGTCGAGCGTCAGACGCCGCACGGCACCACGGGCTGTGTTGTCGACACGGACGTGCCAGAGGACGTCCGTGTCCTCCAGACCGGGCGCCAACTCGATCGTCGCCGCCGGGAATGTCGTGCTCGCGAGCCGCTCGGCGATCCCTCTGGCGTCCCATTCGTCGAAGACTGGCGGGTGAGGCTCCGTGAAATGCGGCGGTCGCCGAGCGCCCATGATCAGCGCTGCGACGTGGACCTCTTCGACGGGCCGCGCGTCGCCGCGCCGAAAGACGGTGCCAACCTCGAACAGCCGGATGTCGCCGGTCATGTGTCTGAGATTGTGCTCGGCGCGCCTCGCCAACGGCGTCAGCAAATCCGACCGGAGGTACGCCTCGTTCTCGGCCAGTGGATTGCGGACCTTGACGCCCTCTGGCCCCGCATCCGCCACAAAGGGAATGGGGCGGGCCTCGTAGAGTCCGAGCGCCACCAGCGTCTCGCGCACGCGATCAGCGACGGCCACCGCTGGCGCGTCGACTGTCGTCGTCGGCCGATACGGCCTCAAGTCGGCCGGAAAGCTGTCATAGCCCCGTAGGCGAGCGACTTCCTCGAGGAGATCCACCTCGGCGGTCACGTCGGATCGGAACCACGGAACAGTCACCAGTAGCCCGTTTTGTGATTCTTCCACCCTGAACCCGATAGCAGATAGGAGCCGGTCAACCTCGGCCACCGGAATCGGGATGCCCAGGAACCGCTCGATCCGCGCCGGCCGTAAGGGCACGACCTTGGGTTCGCGGGGCCGGGTTACCGCTGTTGGCACGCCTTCGACCGACGCCCCGGCGAGCGACTGCAGCAGGGCGACCGCGATCGGCGCGACATCGAGCGGGAGCTCGGGCGGCACGCCGCGCTCGAACCGGTAGCTCGCATCGGTCGACAGCCCGAGCGCGCGCGCCGTCCGACGCACGCGGGACGGCGAAAAGGACGCCATCTCCAGCAGCATGCGCGTCGTCGTCCCGGTCACTTCGCTGTCATGACCGCCCATGACACCCGCCAGCCCCTGCGCCCGCGCATCGTCGGCGATGACGATCATCGACGCATCGAGCAGGCGGTCGTCGCCATCGAGCGTGACCAGCCGCTCGCCCGACCGGGCACGCCGCACTGTCAGCCCGCCGGTCAACCGGTCGAGATCGTAGGCGTGTGTCGGCTGCCCGTAGCCATGGAGCATGTAGTTCGTGATGTCCACGACATTGTTGATCGACCGCACGCCCACGGCAGCCAACCGCCGCACGAGCCACTCAGGGCTTGGCCCCACGCGGACATTGCGCAACGCAATCGCCACGAACGTCGGCGCATCATCCGGATGGTCAACCCTGACGGGCACCGTCCCGTTGGCGCGAGGGTCCGGCAGGTCCGCCGCCTTGTCGGGCACGACGAGCGGCCGACCCACCGCCGCCGCGATCTCGCGGCCCAGGCCGCGGTGCGATAGCAGGTCCGGACGATTCGGCGTGACATCGATGACGAGGCGCACGTCGCCGAGCGCGACGGCATCGAGCAAGGGGGTCCCTGGCGCGGCGGTCGTATGGAGCGGGAGAATGCCCTCGTGCTCCGTGCCCAGGCCGAGCTCACGCGCCGAGCAGAGCATGCCATTGGAGAGGCGCCCGCGGATCTTGCGCCGTTCGATCCGCATGCCGTCGGGCATGGTCGCGCCCACGGGGGCAAATGGGTAGCGCACACCCACTCGGACGTTGGGCGCGCCGCAGATGACATCGAGCGGCGCCTCGCCACCCACGTCGACCGTCGTGATCCAGAGGTGATCACTATCCGGGTGCCGTTCGGCCGTCAGCACCTCGCCGACGACAATGGGCGCCAGATCGGCACGCAGCGCCTCGACCGCATCCACGGTCGCGACGCGGGCCGTGAGGAGGTCGCGCATCTGGGTCCCCGACAGGCCGCTGTCGACGAACGCCGACAGCCACTCCAGCGACGCATTCATCGCGTGAGCGACTCGAGGACGCGCACGTCCGTGTCGTACAGTTCCCGAATGTCGGGAATGCCGTAGCGCTGCGTGGCGATCCGGGCCGGGCCCATGCCAAACGCCCACCCCGAGTACCGCTCAGCGTCAACGCCGGCCGCCTCGAGGACCGCGGGATGCACCATTCCCGAGCCGAGTATCTCGACCCATCCCGTCTGCTTACACGTGGCGCAGCCAGCGCCGTGGCAGATCTGGCACTGCACATCCATCTCGGCGGACGGCTCGGTGAACGGGAAATAGCTCGGACGGAAGCGGGTCACGGTCGTGCCAAAGAAGCGACTGGCGAAATGCGTAAGCGTCGCCTTGAGATCGACAAAGCTCACACCCTCGTCGACGGCCAGGCCCTCGATCTGCGCGAACATCGGCGCGTGCGACGCATCGAAGAAGTCGCGACGGTAGCAGTTACCCGGCGCAATGATGCGGATTGGCGGCGGCGACTGCTGCAGGGTGCGGACCTGGACCGGCGACGTATGGGTGCGCAGCACGACGTCATCGCTCAGGTAGAGCGTGTCGTGTAGATCCATGGCCGGGTGGTCGGCCGGAAAGTTGAGCGCGCCAAAGTTGTACCAGTTGGTCTCGGCCTCGGGCCCCAGGGCCACGGTGAACCCCAGCTCGCGGAAGATCGCCGTGATCTCGTCGATCACGACGGTCACCGGGTGCGGTCCGCCGCGCCAGACGGTGCGGGCCGGCATCGAGAGATCGGGGCGCGGCGCGTTCGCGGTTTCGGCCGGTGCCAGCTCCGCGCTCCTGATCTGAATTGCCCCTTCAATCAGCGCGCGTAACCCTTGCACCAAGCGACCGGCCGTTGGGCGGTCCCCGGCGGCAAGGACGGGCACCAGCGCCTCAATCTCCTTCACGCGGCCCCGAGTGCGGCCGACGAGATCGGCACGGACCTCCTCGAGCGCGGCCAGGGATCCAGAACTATGGACCAGGGGAGGCGCAGCCACCTCGAGCACGGCAACGCGCTGTTTGAACTCGGCCAGCGAGATTGGAGTGTCGGACACAGACGTCATATGGGGGAAAATACAGAGCGGCGCCAGCGCAGACGATCCCGTCGCGCTGGCGCCGCTTACACTGGCAGGCCTATCAGGCCGCCGTCAGGGCGTTGCGCGCTTGCTCGGCGAGGGCGGCAAAGGCCTGCGGATCGCGCACGGCGAGATCCGCAAGAATCTTGCGATCGACCTCGATCCCGGCCTTTTTGAGGCCGTTCATGAAGACGCTGTAGCTCATGTCGTTCAGGTGAGCCGCCGCGTTGATCCGCGTGATCCAGAGGCGCCGGAAATCGCGCTTCTTGTTCTTGCGATCGCGGTACGCATAGCGCCACCCGCGCTCGACGGTCTCCTTCGCGGCCTTCCATAGTTTGCTACGCCCGCCGTATGCACCGCGGGCCGCCTTCATGATCTGCTTTTTCCGCTTGAGGCGGACGACGTTGGATTTGACGCGCGGCACGAGTCCTCCTTAGGCCTGAATGAGGCGCTTGATCCGCTTCGCCTCGCCGTTGGTGGCGACCGTGGTCGGACGGCGGAGGTTCCGCTTCCGCTTGGCGGACTTCTTGGTCAGGATGTGGCTCTTGAACGCTTTCAGGCGGCGCACCTTCCCCGACGCCGTCAGGGAGAAGCGCTTCTTGGCGCCCTTATGAGTCTTCATTTTTGGCATCGAAACAGCCGTCCTATCTCGGAGTCAGTATCATGATCATCGACTTGCCCTCGAGCTTGGCGTCGCTCTCGACCTTGGCGATGTCCGTCAGCGCCGCCGCCACTCGATCCACCACTTCCTTGCCCAACTCCGGGTGCGCGATCTGCCGTCCCCGGAACATCATCGTCACCTTGACCTTGTTGCCATCCTGCAGAAACTCGCGCGCGTGGCGGGTCTTGGTCTCGAAATCATGGTCCTCGATCCCCGGCCGGTACTTCACCTCTTTCAGGTGAATGACGTGCTGCTTCTTCTTGGCCTGCCGGGCCATCTTGGCCTGCTCGAACTTGAACTTGCCGTAGTCCATGATGCGGGCCACGGGCGGCCGGGCCATCGGTGCGACCTCGACCAGATCCAGTCCCTGCTCGATCGCCGCACTGAGCGCGGCATCGACGTCCATGATTCCCAACTGGCTGCCGTCCGCCGCGATGACACGGATCGGACTGATGCGAATCTGCCGGTTGACGCGAACCCGCTTGGTGTTGTCCTGAATGTCGCCAATCCCTCGAGAGTGAACACACAAAACGCGAACCCCAGCCAACGGAGTCCGCGCACGGCGACGACCAACCTCCACCTAGCAGGCGTCGTCGTTCGGTACGAACTCCTACAGCACTCACACGGAGGCCGGAGGGTGAGCCCGGCACCACGCCGGACTACTTAGCGTATTGTCCCACCAAAAGTTAGCCGAACCGGCCGGATAGTCAAGCCGACAGGGTGTATCCCTTCTCGCCCTCGGTCAGACACCCCCACCCCGTCGTGGCGTCATGGCAAAATGCCACCTGCCACCCCTCGGTCACGGCCCGCGCCAACGTCCGCCGCTTCGTTTCCAGCGTGACCAAGGGCTCCACGTCGTAGCCCATGATCCACGCCAACGGCAAATGCGCTGTTGTCGGCACGAGATCGCCCAGGAAAAACCCCACCTCGCCGCCGCCGTCGATGCGGATGCTCTGATGGTGCGGCGTGTGCCCCGGCGTCGGTACGACGCGCACCCCGGTGACGATCTCCCGCTCGCCCTCCACCAAGTCGAAGCGGCCAGCCTCGTACACCGGCACGTAGTTATGGTCGAAGTAGCTCCCGGCCGTGCGCTCGTTGGTGTGAGTGGCATAGTGGTACTCACCCGCCTGCACGATGTAGCGCGCGCGAGGAAACGTCAGCCGCGTCGTTCCCTGGGCATCGCGGTAGGTATTTCCACCGCCGTGATCGAAATGCAGGTGGCTGTCGATCACCAAGGCAATGTCATCGGGCGTATGGCCCAAGGCCGCCAGGCCGGCCTCGAGCCCCGTCCGGCCATCGGGGCAGGCGTTCTCGATGCCATAGATGTCGTAGAACTTGGCCGACTCCTTGTTGCCGGCACCCGTGTCGACGAGGATCAACCCCACATCGTGCTCGATCACCAGGCACCGCATGCCCATCTGGATGCGGTTCCGGGCATCGGCGGGGATGCGCTTTTCCCAGAGGGGCTTGGGGACGATGCCGAACATGGCGCCGCCGTCGAGCAGTTGGCCGCCGGCCTGGATGGCGTGGACGCGAAAGCGGCCGATCTGCCGGGTCTCGACCAAAGGCGTCGGGACGGTCATATGACCCGTGTCATACGGCGATCCCCCGGTCCGCGGCATCGCCGAGCATGCGAATCAAGCACTCGGCCGTCGCCACCGCGTCGCCCCCCGCGCGATGGCGGGCCGTGATGCGCACGCCGTAGTGTCGGGCCAGATGGTCGAGGGACCGGCGACGGAGCTGGGGCAAGACTCGCCGGGCGAGCTTCACGGTGCAGAGCCGCCGTCCGGCGAGGGGCGGTCCGCCGGCGCGCGCGATCTCCCCGGACACGAACTTCCAGTCGAACGCCACGTTGTGCGCCACGAACACCTTTCTGTGAAGCGCCGCCAGCAGGTCGTCGCGGATGTCGGCAAACCTCGGCTTGTCGCGGACCATGGCCCAGGTAATATGGGTCAACGCCGACACAAAGGGCGGGATGGACCGCTCGGGATTCACCAGCGTCTCGAACACCTCGTGGATCGCCCCGTCACGGACGACGGCGACCGCCACCTCGGTAATGCGATGCCCCGCCAGGAAGGGACCGCCCGTGGTCTCGACGTCGACGACCGCGTATGTCGTCGAGCGGGCCACGTCGTAGGTCGGCGTCAGGCCCCACCGTCCGTCAAGATGCCGGCAAAACCGCGGGTGGTCGAGCAGCACGGCCGCCATGTGGTCGGCGACCGGCACCGGGGCACCCGACAGGCCGCACGCGTACGCCACCACCGCCACCGAATCGGCCGGGCCGGCGGCGAGCAGCTCGGCGGCTCGGTCTCGCGTCAACTCCACGGGCAAAATTTAATCGCGGACCCTAACTTGTGAAGCAATTCACAAGCCTATTCGACAGCCGTGCCGAAGCACATCGCCGACTCGACGGTCCGCCGACTGTCGCTCTACCTCCGATTCGTGGAGGAGGCGCTCGGACGCGGACTCCGCACGATCTCCAGCGACACCCTGGCGGCGCTCGGCGGCACCACGTCGGCGCAGGTCCGCAAGGATCTCTCGTCGTTCGGGTCGTTTGGCAAACGCGGCTTGGGCTATCCCATCCCCGACCTCGTCGAACGGCTCCGCGACATCCTCGGACTCGAGCGCGAGTGGCGCGTCGTCATCATCGGCGCCGGCCGCATCGGCTCCGCGCTCGCCCACTACCCCGGATTCAGCCAGCACGGGTTTCGGATCGTCGGCGTCTACGACAATGACGCCGAAAAGATCGGCCGCAGCTGGGACGGGCATCCAATCCGCGACGTGGCCCACCTCGGCCGGGACGCCTCGCGCGAAAAACCCGACATCGCCGTCCTGGCCATCCCGGCCGACACGGCCCAAGCCACGGCCGACCACGTCGTGCGAGCGGGCATTCGGGCGATTCTGAACTTCGCGCCCACACCGCTCCGTGTCCCCGACTCGGTGACCGTCAAGACGGTCAACATGGCGCTCGAGCTGGAAGGGCTCTCCTACGCCTTGGCCCACAAGCGATAGAGTCCGGCCAGCGCCTCGGGGCTCAACGTCTCCGGCCGTCGGTCGGCTGGGATGCCAGCTTGCGCCAGCAGCCCTTCAGCCCGTGGCGCGTCGAGCCGCCACACGGTCCGCAGAATGCGGCCCATCTGCTTGCGCCGCAGCCCGAACAGCGCCACGACCCACTCGGAAAATCCATCCTCGACCACCAGGGGATTGGCGCGTGGCGTCACCATCAGGACCGACGACTCCACCGTTGGTGGAGGGTTGAACGCGCGCGGCGGGACCGTAAACAGGATCTGCGCGTCCGCCACCGCTTGGACGTTGACCGATAGCGCTCCATACACCTTGGAACCGGGTGGCGACACCACCCGTTCGGCGACCTCGCGCTGCACCAGAAAGACCGCCCGCGTTGGCGCGGGCGGCCGCAGCACGTGAAAGAGGATCGGCGTCGTGATGTAATAGGGGACGTTCCCGGCCAGCACATAGTCGTCCGTCCCCGCCACCTCCGCAGGCCGGACGTCGAGGATGTCACGCTCCACGATCGTCACGCGCGGATCGAGTGCGTACTGCACCCTGAGCAGGCCAGCCAGCGTGCCGTCCAACTCGACCGCCACCACGCGGGCTGCCCGCGAGGCGAGCAACTCGGTCAGCGCGCCACGCCCAGGGCCGATTTCAACGACGGTCTCGGTGCCGGACAGTGAGAGAGCATCGGCGATCCGCGCCAACACGCCACGGTCCGTGAGAAAGTGCTGGCCAAGTCGCTTCCGAGGCCGCGGGTATTCCACCTAGCTCCGCAAGACGACCAGCGCCATATCGTCGCGCGCCGGCACATCGCCGCTGTGGGCGGCAACAGTCTCGAACAACCGATCGATAATCTCCGCCGTGGGACGCGTCCGATATCGCCGCACCGTGTCGACGACAGGCTCCTCGCCAAGCCGGACATCGGCACGATTGCGGGCATCGCTCACCCCATCGGTGAAGAGCACCAGCAGATCGTCCCCGCGCGCCCACCGCGTGGACGCCGCATGCGGGGCGGCGTCGACCATCCCGAGCGGCGGGTCCAACGCCGCGAGTCGCTCGGACGTCCCATCGGCCCGCACCACGAACGCATGCGGGTGCCCGGTGTTGGCGTAGCGGAGCTCCCCCCGAGTGCGATCGACAACCCCGTAGAACACCGTGATGAACATCTCGGTGCTCGTCAACTCATCTTTGAGGGACAGCAGCAACGCGTGGAGTGCTTCGCTCGGCTCCGTCGTCGACTGGGCGTGGATCGCCGACGCGCTCATGGTGAGGGCCATGATGAGGGCGGCGCGGTAGCCGTGGCTCGACACATCGCCGATCATGGCTCCCGTACAACAGGTCCCGAGCTTGAACAGATTGTAGAAGTCACCACCCACGCTATCGGCCGGCGCGATGCGCGCCGCGACCTCCGCGTCCGGGGCCACGACGCCACTGGGCGGCAGGAGGCGCAGTTGCAAGTCATGCGCCAACTGCATCTCCTGCACGAGCCGTTGCTGGGCCAGCGAGGCGCGGACAAGCCGCGCGTTCTGGATCGCCGTGCCGATCTGCGTGGCGATGGCGGCAACGAGCTTCTGGTCGCCGGCGCTGAACGGCTGTCCGGACCGCCGGTCCGACAGATTGACGACGCCCAGCGGCTGGCCGCCATCGGGCGCGGTCCACATGATCGGCACAGAGAGCATGGCGCCACGCCGATACAGCACTTCCGCATCGCACGCCATGTCACCGCCATCGACAATGGCCGGGTGCCGCGTGCGGAACACGCGCGCCGAGACGCTGCACGGGTCATCGGCGGCGATCGGCGGCGCATCCTCCGGCCGGACGCCGAGCGCCGCCACGACCTGGAGGGTGTCGGTGACGCGGTCGTGGACCAGGATCGAGGCGCGGCGGGCGCCGACCGTTTCCGAGATCTCCGTGAGAATCGTGCTCGCCGTCTCCTCGAGGCGCACCGTCCGGCCCAGGATCTCGCTGATTGTGTACAGCAGGTTGATCTCTTCGTAGCGCTCGGCAAGCTCAGTGGCCGCCTGTTCCACCTCGAGTCCCGTCTGCAGGAACTGTCCCACGACCGGGACGAGAAAACGCAGCAGCTTGTCGATCGGCAGCTCGCTCGCGCCACACGGCCCCACGACCAGCCAGGCCCGCTTCACGGTATGGACGCGGACGGCCAGGCAGGGACCGGCGGCGGTGTCGATGCGCGCCGGATCGGGACCGAGGGGCAGCTCGCCGGGCGCGGGCGGCGCGCTGTCGAGCGGCGCTGACGCCACGCGGATGAGCGACCGCGATGGGTCGGACTGAATCCACACCGCCGCGGCGCAGCCTGTCGCATCCTGGAACGCCGCCAGGACCACACCCAGGTCCTGTTCTCTCACAGCGCGCTCACAGCGCTCTCACGGCCGGCGGAGCGTGAGACGGACGACGTTGCCGCCGTCGGTGAACCGTTCCACCCGGTCCATGAGTCGCCGCATGAGATACAGCCCGCGGCCGTCCTCGCGGTGGATGTTCTCCGGCGTGGTCGGGTCGCTGGTATAGCCCTCCAGATCGAACCCACCCCCCTCGTCGGACACCTCGAGGACCAGTTGGACCGCATCGATGGCCGCGCGCACGCGCACGCGTTTCGCGTGGTCGTCGCCATTGCCCCGCAGCATGGCGTTGGACAGCGCCTCGCTCAACGCGACCGGCACGTTGAACGAGCAGACGTGCGCGGGGAAATTCAGGTCGGCGACCTGGCGACTGATCATCGCCACGATCCGCTCGATGTGCCGGACATCGCTCGCGACCTCGAGCTCGATCACCACGCGCACGAAGTCCAGCGGGGCCTGGCCCCTCATGGCATCACAAACTCTGTAGGCCGCGCTCGCGCGTATCAGCGATCTGGAAGAGCGTGTCGAGTTTGGTCAACTCGAACAGCGTCTTGAGATCGTCGTTCAGATTGGCGAGCCTGAGCTCCCCACCCTGCTCACGGATTTTCTTGGACAGCGACACGAGCACGCCCAGGCCCGAGCTGTCGATGTAGCCGGTCCGGCTGAAATCGATCAGGAACTTGCGCTCGCCCTTTTCCAGCTCGTCCAGGACTTTCTGCTTCAGTTCCTGGCGGTTCCCGACGATGAGTTGCCCCTCGACATCGACCACTACGACCTCTCCCTGCTTCGTGATCGTGAAGCTCATGTATGCTCTCCCAGCGGTTCGACTCGGGCCTGCAACGCCGTGATTGCGGCCACATGGATAATGTCATCGGGAGCGGCGCCGCGCGAGAGATCGGCCGACGGCCGCGCCAGTCCTTGCAGAATCGGCCCGATCGCCGCGGCGCCAGCCAGCCGCTGCACGAGCTTGTACCCGATGTTGCCGGCATCGAGCGACGGGAACACCAAGACGTTGGCCTGACCCGCCACCGGACTGCCGTGCGCCTTTCGGGCCGCGACCAGCGGCACGAGCGCCGCATCGACCTGGAGCTCCCCGTCGACCACGAGGTCGGGCCGGCGCTCGGCCAGGCGCTCCGCGGCCTGGCGGACGCGTTCGACCGACACGCCACCGGCGCTCCCGTGGGTCGAGAAGGACAGGAACGCCACGCGGGGCGTGTCGCCGACGATGCGCGCGCGATCGTCGGCTGCCCATTCACCGATGTCGGCGAGTTGCGCGACGCTGGGCAGCGGGACCACCGCGCAGTCCGCAAAGGTCAGCACGAACTCTGGTGGTCCGGGAAACACCATGTAAAAGGCGCTGGACACGGTGTCCACCCCCGGCGCCAGCCCGACCAGCGTGAGCGCGGCCCGGACGACGTCGGCCGTAGTGTGCACGGCGCCGGCCACGGACCCATCGACCTCGCCCGCGCGCAGCATCGCCGCCGCACAGTAGAGCGGGGTCTCGGCCAACGCGCGCAGCTGCGCCGCCGTCGCCCGCCGGGCGCGGGATGAGGCGGCCAGCAGCGCCATCGTCCGCTCGGCACGCTCAGGCTCGCGTGGATCGATCGTTTCGAGACCGGTACGATGCGCCCAGTCCCCATCCGGATCCCGCAGGAGTACGGGGACCACCGTGCCCGCACCCGCCAGGGCCGTCACGGCCGCCTGGGTCCGCGGATCACCCGTCTCGGGGAATGCGATGCGCCGTGGCTGTGCCGCCGCCCGGAGTCGGGCAGACTCGAGAAAACTCAAACAACCGTCACGCGCTGGGATACTTCTGTCTGAGCGCCACGGCCACCGCCGGGCTCACGAGCCCGTCGACGTTGCCGTGGTAGCGCGCGACCTCACGCACGATGCTCGAACTGATGTACGTCATGTCGAGCGACGGGACCATGAACACCGTTTCGAGCCGACCCGATAGATGGCGGTTCATGAGGGCCATCTGGAACTCGTACTCGAAGTCGCTGACGGCACGCAGTCCGCGAATGAGCATGCCGGCGCCGCGCGCGGCGGCAAAATCGACGAGGAGACCGGTGAACGCGTGGACATCGATCCGCGGCTCGTCGGCGACGGAGGCGCGGACCAACGCGATGCGTTCCTCGAGGGTGAACAATGGCAGCTTGGAGGAGTTGCTGGCGACGACGGCGACGACCAGGCGGTCGACGAAGCCGAGGCTCCGCCGCATGAGATCCTCGTGTCCGCGCGTGATCGGGTCGAAGCTGCCGGCGTAGACCGCGGTACAGGTCATAAGCGGAAGAAAGTGATGGAGGAGTCGCCGTAGCGCCGAGTGTCGCCCTGGCGGCCGTCACCGGTGGGCAGCACGTCGCGCGAGGCGTGTTCGACGCTCAGCACGCGGGCGAACGGCGTGTCCAACCACTGCTGGACAATGTCTCGAGCCAGGCTGGTAGCGTAGGGAGGATCAGCGAAGGCCACGTCGAACGCCAGGGCCGGCAATCCGGCGGCAAACCGCGCGGCGTCGCCGCGCACGACGCGGGCGCGATCGGCGGCGCCGAGAGCGTCGATGTTCTGCTGCAGCACGCGCAGGGCGCGCGGCCCATCGTCCACAAACGTCGCCTGCACCGCACCCCGTGAGAGCGCTTCGAGGCCGAGCGCGCCCGACCCCGCGCACAGATCGACGACGCGCGCTCCCGGCAGATCCCCCTGCACGATGCTCATCCACGCCTCCCGGACGCGATCGGTGGTCGGCCGCACCGCGCGTCCGCTGGGCGCCGCGATCACGCGCCCCCGCCACTCACCCGCGACAATCCGCACGGATGACGGATCACACGCGAAAGTCGGTGACTTTCGCCTGCAACCGCGACACGCCCTGCCAGTCGTCGCGCTCGACACGGAACACGAGATCGAGGCCCCCCCCGCCCACCGCTTCCACCTCGGCAACTCGGTGTGCCGCGCCCCACGCGACAGCGTCCAACTCCCCCGTCGCCGTCGCCAACCGCAGCTTGAGCCCATGCTCGGCGAGCGCCCGCGGCGGCCCGGCCAGCCGCACGCCGCGGACCAGGAGCGCGGGCGCGGGGTTGCCGACGCCAAACGGCTCGAAATGGCGCAGCATCGCCTCGAGGTCGCCGGTGATCTCGTCGATCTTGAGCTCGAGGTCCACGCGCACCTCGGCCACCAGGTCCTCCGGCGCGAGCCGCGCGCGGGCCACGGCGTTGAATCGCTCGGCGAACGCCGGCACATTGGCACGGGTGACCGTCACGCCCGCGGCGGCGCGGTGTCCACCGAATCGCTCCAGCACCGGCGCGCACTCGGCCAGCGCCGCATGGAGGTCGAACGCCGGGATGGAGCGGCCCGATCCCCGGCCACCGTCGCCGTCGAGGGCGACCAGCACCGTCGGGCGTCCCGTCTCCTCGACGAGGCGCGAGGCGACGATCCCAATGACGCCCGGGTGCCATCCCTCGTCAGCCAGCACCAACCCGTACGTCGCATCGAGATCGAGCCCGTCGACCATCGTCCGGGCCTGATCGAGTGTCGCGCGGTCGAGCTCCTGGCGGCGGCGGTTGCATTCTTCCATCTCGCGGGCGATCCGGAGCGCATCGGCCTCGTTCTCGGTCGTCAGCAGCTCGACACCGCGCAGGCCGCGGGCGATGCGGCCGACGGCATTGAGCCGAGGGGCCAGAATGAACCCCACGCGGCCGGCCGTGAGGGCCTTGCCCTCGAGCCCCGACGCGCGGATCAGGGCCCGGATGCCGACGTTGGGGCTCTCGGCCATGAGTCGGAGCCCGTAGCGCACGAACACGCGGTTCTCGCCGCGGAGCGGCGCGACGTCGGCGATGGTGGCCAGCGCGACCAGGTCGAGGAGCGCGAACACCGGCCCCTCGGAGGCACCCAACCGGCGCGCCAGGGCGAGCGCCAACTTGAACGCCACGCCGGCCGCGGCCAGATCCTTGTCCGGATACCCGCATCCCGGCCGTCGCGGGTTGAGCACCGCGACGCACCGCGGAAGCGTCGTGTGCGGGCCCGGCAAGTGGTGATCGGTGATGATCACATCGATGCCGGCCGCCGTCAGGTCGTCGACCGCGGCGACCGCGTTGGTGCCACAATCGGCCGTGATGACGAGCCCCGCCCCGGCGGCGCGCGCCGCGGCCACGCCGGCGGCCGACAGATCATAGCCATCCTCGATGCGCCGCGGCACAAACGGCACGACCCGCGCGCCAAATGCGCGGAGCGCCCGCATGAGCAGCGCCGTGGACGCCATGCCATCGACGTCGTAGTCCCCATGAATGAGGATCGTCTCGGCGCGGGCAATGGCCGTCGCCACCCGCTCGACGGCATCGTCGAGCCCCAGCATGGTCAGGGGATCATGGAGCTGATCGAAGCGGGGCCGGAGGAACCGCTTCGCGGCGGTGGTCTCCCCGAAGCCGCGCGCGCAGAGCAGCTGGCACACCGCCAGGGGGAGGTGCAACTCGGCGGCCAGGGCCCGCGCCGCCGTCTCGTCCAACGCGCCCGGGAGTACCCACCGGCTCGGGCCTCGCAGCGCGGACGCCGTCACGCGGTCAACGTAGTCGTATTCCCACATGCGGACCAGGGCGGGAATTGCGGTGGGTGCTGCTCTTCATGCCGGTGCGGTCGCCTCCGTGGACGGCGGGGCGGGAGGAATGGCATAGAGCAGCACGCCGCACACCTCGCAGACCTCGATGTTGCCACGCGCCATCATGAGGTTCCGCCGTTGCATCGGCACGCTCGTATCGCAGTTGCTGCACGACGGCCCGCGCAGCGCATAGATCGCCCCATCCTTTCGCGCGCCGCGAATCCGGTCGTACTTCATGAGGAGCGGCCGCTCGACCCGCGCCGCTTTGGCCGTCCGCGCCTCACGGGCCACGGCGAGCTCCGCATCGATCTCCGCGCGCGCGGCGGCAATGGCCCCACGCTCATCGGCATGACGGGCGTCGATCTCCCGCACCGCGGCCTCCTGCGCCTCGGCGACCGTGCGCAACTCACCGATCCGACGCGTGACCACGGCGAGCTCGCTCTCCTCGTCGGCGAGAATGCGGCGCGCCTGCTCGATCTGCGACATCGCCGCCGTCGCCTCTTTGAGCCGCTTCACCGCGTCGAGTTGGGCGACGTTGTGTTCCTGGAGCTTCTTGTGTTGCGCGATGCGCCCCTGCAACTCGCGCTTCCGGCGTTCCTCGTCCTCGACGGCCGCCCGCGCCCGCTCGAGCGCCTCGTCCGCCGCGCGCCGCGCCGCATCGAGCGCGCGCTCGCGTGGCGCCAGCGCGGTGTGACGCTCTTCCAATCGTCGTATGGCCTGGTCGTCGGCCTGCAACGCCAGTAGCGCTTCTACGTCAGGATGCACCTCGCCTCCTCCCGATCAATGGTCTACCCTGCGCCGGGACTTCCCGTACGTCGGGAACCCGCGGCCGCCCAGCGCCCGTACTTCGGTCATGATGCGCGCTTGCTCTGTCAGCAGCCCGTTCTTCTCGCTGTCGCTCGCGAGCTTCATCAGCCGCTCGATGTCTCGGAGCCGTTCCTGGAGCGCCCGGACGCGCAGGTGCGCGATACTATCGTCGATCACGCGCGCGGGCTCACCACCCATCGTGCCGTCAGCCAGCATTGTCTGCAACACCGCCACCGTCTCGGGCGTGAGGTCCGCGGCCAGCTCGTCCACGGTCGCGTCGGGACCGATCCGCAGCAATGCGTCGAAGATCGCGCGACAGTCCGGGTCGCGCAGCATCGACGGGTCGATCCGCTCGGCCACCCGATCGAACAGTGACCGGGCGACGACGACCGTCCGCACGAGCGCCCGTTCAGCGCTGGCGCCAAGGTGTGACGTGGCGCGGGGACGGACCGCGGACCGGGTGGAGGGGGCCTCACCAGCAACGGGAGACGGAGCGGCCACAGGTGTTGGTGTATCGCCCGCCACCTCGCGCCATAACGTCGCCTCGGGCACGCCTGAGGCCTCGCTCAATCGCGTCACGTACAGCGACCGCGTGATCGGGTCCGTGGTGGCCCGGATCGTCGGCAACGTCTTGTCGATCGCCGTGCGTTTGCGGTCGAGATCCCCGAACCAGCCGGCCCGCTCGAGGACCTGCACCTTGCGATCGAACACGTCGAGGGCGCGCTCCAGCTCCGCGTCCATCGCCGCCCGCCCGTGGGCGGCGACAAAGCTGTCGGGGTCATCACCATCGGGCAGCGTCACGACGCGGACACGCAAGCCGTGGCGGAGGAGCTCATCGCCGGCGCGAAAGGTCGCCTTGAGTCCGGCGGAGTCGCTGTCGTACACGAGAAAGACCTGTTTCGTGTACCGCGCCAACAGCGTCGCCTGGTCGCTGGTGAGCGCCGTGCCCAACGGCGCGACCACGGCATCGATGCCCGCGGCCACGAGTCGCAGCAAATCGAAGTAGCCTTCGACGAGGAGGACGTGGCCCTCGCGGCGAATGGCCAGCTTCGCCCAGTTGTAGCCATAGAGCAGCGCGCGCTTGGCAAAAACCGGTGACTCTGAAGAATTGAGATACTTGGGCTCGCCGGGACCGAGGAGACGGCCGCCAAACCCCACCGGGCGGGACGACGCATCAAAGATGGGGAACATGAGCCGCCGCCGAAACCGCAGCCGCGGTTCGCCGCCGTCCTCGGGCACCAACAGGAGCCCAGCCTCGTTGAGCCGCGCGTCCGTATAGCCCAACGCCTCGAACCGCGCCCGGATCGCCGCGGCATCGCCAGTCGCATACCCCAGGCTGAACTGATCGGCGGTGGCGCGATCCACGCTGCGACGCGCCAGATAATCGCGCGCCGGCTGACCGGCGGGGTCGTCCCAAAGGGTCGTGCGGAAGAGCTCCACGGCGGCGCCAAGCACTTCCCAGATCGGCTCGCGCGGGTCCGGGCCCGCACGACGCGTGTCCTGCTGGTCGGGGATGTCGATCCCCGAGCGCCGGGCAACGGCGCGCAGCGCGGCCGGGAAGTCGAGCCCCAAATGCTTCTGCAGGAAGCTGAAGACGTCGCCGCTCTCGTGGCAGACAAAGCAATGGTACGTGTGGTGGGTCGGTGAGACCGAGAAGTTGGGGTCTTTGCCTTGATGAAACGGACAGGGACCGCGGTAACTCGTGCCGACGCGTTTCAACTTGACGTGCTCGCCGATGATCTCGACAATGTCGGCGGACTCGCGGACCCGCTCCTTGAGCTCGGGATCGATCATGCGAGCTCCGCGACAGTCACGCCGGCGCCACCCTCGTTCCAGGCGCCCAAGCGGAACGCCTTGACCCGGGTGTCCTTCTGCAGCATCTCCGACACGCGTTGCCGGAGCGCCCCGGTTCCCTTCCCGTGGATGACCCGCAGGCTGGGAAGATCGGCGCGCACCGCGTCGTCGAGGGCGCGCATGACGCGTTCTTCGGCTTCATCGACGCGGAGGCCGCGCAGGTCGATCTCGTGCGAGGCCGGGACGTCGGGGACATCGGCGGAGACGGGGACACTCTCGGCCGGCGCCGCCCGCCCGCTCCGCCGCACGGCATGCGCCGGGACCGTGAGCTTCATGGCCCCGACGGCGACCACGGCATCATCGTCCCGCACCTCGATCACCCGTCCCAGGCGTCCGCCGAGCGTCTCGACCTCGACCCACTGCCCAGGCGCGAGCGCTTCCCCCCTTGACCGTTCCGCCGGTGCCGTCTCCTCGCGCGACAACGTCGCCAGCCCCTCGCCGTGCTCCGCCGCCAGCCGCTCGATGCGCCGGCGCGCGTCCCGCGCCGCGTCAGGGCTGAGTTCTCGCCGCAGATCGGCAATCGCTCGCTCAACCTCCTGGCGCGCCCGCAGGACGTACTCCCGCGCATCGTAGCGCGCGCGCCGCTCGACCTCACGCTCGCGCTCCCGCACGGCGCGCTCCCGCGCGTCCACGCGCGTGAACCGTTCCTCCGCGCCGGCGATCGCCTCTTCGGCATGCCGCTCGCGTTCCGCTAACGCCGCATCCCGGCGCTCGAGATCGGCGAGCAAGGCATCGACATCCCGCTCCACGCGCGGCAGCCGCTCCTCGGCGCGCGCCAACACGTCGTCTGGCAGCGCCAGCCGGCGAGCGATGCTGAGGCCGTACGACCGCCCCGGCACGCCCTTGATCAACCGGTACGTCGGCGCGAGGTGCGCGACATCGAACTGCAGCGACGCATTCACGATCCCCGGCACCTCGGTCGCCAGATCCTTCAATGCGCCCAGGTGCGTCGTCGCCAGCGTCATCGTGCCGCGCCCCGTCAACGCCTCCAGGATGGCGCCGCCGAGCGCCGCGCCCTCGAGAGGGTCCGTCCCCGAGCCCAGCTCGTCGATGAGCACCAGCGACGCCGACGTCGCATGGGTGAGAATCTCACCCAGGTTCTTCACGTGAGCGCTGAACGTCGACAGGCTGGCGGCAATGGATTGCTCATCCCCGACGTCAGCCAGGATGTCGTCAAAGAGCGCGATGGTGCTTTCGGCGCCGACCGGCGCTGGCACACCCGCCTGCACCATCGCCGAGAAAAGTCCGACCGACTTGAGGAGTACCGTCTTGCCACCGGTGTTGGGACCGGAGACGAGCAGCGTGCGCTCGACAGGCTCCATCGCCAGATCGAACGGCACGACCGGGATCCCCTGGGCGAGCAGTAGCGGGTGACGCCCATCGCGCACGCGGAACCCCCCGGCGGGGTCACCCAGCTCGGGCGCCGCACACGAGAACTCCTGCGCATACCGCGCTCGCGCAAAGAGACTATCGAGCTCGGTCAGCGCATCGAGCGCATCGAGCATGGATTCCCGCAGCGGCCGCAGGCCATCGGTCAATTCCCGCAGCACGCGCTCGACCTCGCGCCGCTCCTCAGACTCGAGCTCGCGGATCCGATTCCCCGCCTCGATCGCCGCGGGCGGCTCGACAAACAACGTCGCACCCGTCGACGACGTGTCGTGGACGATCCCCCCAACGGTCGTTCTCGCCTCACGTCGAATCGGGATGACGTAGCGGCCGTTGCGGACGGTGACCGACCCATCGCTCACCTGGTGCTGCGCATCCAACGTGCCGACGATGCGCTCCAGGATGCGGACCAGTTCCCCCTCGGCACCGCGCAGATCACGTCGCAACCGCCCGAGCAGCGGCGACGCGCCATCGCGGACAACGCCATCGTCGGCAATGGCGCGGGCGATCAGGTCTTCCGATTTCTGGGCGCTCAGCAATCGATCGGCGATGGGAGCGAGGACGGCGCGCGCCATGGCCGGCCGGCGCTCCTCACGGAGCGCCTCGCGCGTCCGTCGCGCCGACCGCAGGAGCGTCGCACCGGCCAGCAGCTCGAGTCCGGTCCACGCCACGCCCTCGATACGCAGGCGCGCCAACGGGTCGGCAAGATCGGGGACCGGCTCAGGTGCCCAGCCCCCTTCATCGGCGACGAGCGCCCGCACCGCCGTGACTCGAGCGTGCTCGCGCTCCACCCAGCCACGGTCGGCTTGCGGCTCGAGCGCCTGCACGCGGGCCGCACCGACTGTGGACGTCGCACGGGCGGCGACCAGGTCGAGCACCCGCGGAAATTCGAGCACGCCGAGCGCATGGCGGTTCATAAAATGCCGACACCCGTTTGTGACAAACGCCCGAACGGGCGGCTGGTGCCACTCGCTCGGGCGTTCACATACGCGCTCACCGTCACCGGCACGCCGTCACCTCTGGGGCTGCCCAAGCTCCTCGCGCGCGATCGCGCTGACAGTACTGCCTTCCGCGCGACCCTTGAACTGTGGGAGAACCTTCCCCATCACGGCGCCGAGGTTCGTCGCCCCCGCGGCGATGGCGGCCCGCACCGCGGCTCGGAGCTCGTCGGGGTCGACCGCGGGCGGCAGGTACTGCTCGAGCGATTCCACTTCGGTGCGTTCCTTGGCCACCAGGTCCTGACGTCCACCCTTCGCGTAGAGCTCGATCGACTCGCGGCGCTTCTTGATCCCCTTGCGTAGCACCTCCACCACGTCCTCGTCGGTGGGAAGTCGCTGCAACTCGATGCGCCGGTTCTTGATGTCGGCGAGCGTCGTGCTCAGCAAGAGCGTCCGCGGCTTGTCTTGCGCTTTACGCGCGACTACGAGATCAGATTCGAGCCGCGCGAGCAGGTCGGACATCTAAGCGTGCCGACTCCGGCGATTCTTCCGCATGGCGGCGTTCATCTTCCGCTTCCGCCGCTCGCTCGGCTTCTCGTAGTGCCGATGCTTGCGCAGATCCGAAAGGATCCCCGCCTTCTCGCACTTCTTCTTGAATCGCTTCAGCGCGCGTTCGAAATTCTCGTCGTCGTGAATGATGACTTCCGACAAAAGCTGGTCCCGGGTGAGCAGTGAAAGTGGTGCAGGTACGAGTGGTGTAAGTCGGGAAAGTTAGGCGCTTTAGGCAACCAGTGTCAAGCTAGCGAGCCCGCTATATTGCCTTGGATGCGTCTCTCCCGCCGCCAGTTTATCACCGCGACGTCCCTCGGCGTGGCCGGCGCCGCTTACGGGGTCGGTTCCAACGCGCTCGACGTCACACACCGGACCCACCCGGCGGGCCCGGGCCACGTCCCGCTCCGCGTCGCCCTCCTCACCGACATGCACGCGCCGCACGACTGGGTCACGGGCCAGCGCCTCATTGCGGCCGTCCGCGCCTTTGCCCCGGACCTCATCACGATTGCTGGCGACGCCATCGACGACCGGGGCAACGAACATCTGGTTGCGTTCTATGGCGCCCTCGAGGCCCCGCTCGGCAAGTTCGCCTCACTCGGGAACTGGGAATACCAAGGGCTCTGCGATCTCCGGCGCCTGGCCCGCGAATACGACCGCGTCGGCGTCCGGCTCCTGATCAACGAGCACGTCACGCTCGACCACCGGGGAACCGCGGTCGATCTCGTCGGCCTCGACGATGAGCGTGCCGGGCAACCCCAGTACGATTTGGTCGCGTCCCTGCCACCGAACGACTCCCGGGCGCTCATCATGTCGCATTGCCCGATCACGTTCGACACGATCACCCGGACCGCCCGGCGGCCCGTGACAGTCCTCGCGGGACATACCCACGGCGGCCAGATCGCGCCGTTCGGTGTCGCGATCATCACGCCAGAGGGCAGTGGCCGGTACATCCACGGGTGGTACCGCCAGGGTGACCACGCGATGTACGTGAGTCGCGGGCTCGGGAACTCGGGGCTGCCGTTTCGGATCGGCGCCTTGCCCGAGCTGGTCCTACTGACGGTGTAGCGCCGCCTTCACCACGGCGCCCCGCGCGCTCAGCGTCGCCGCCGGTCGCGGCTCCGCATCGCCCCGCACCCAATACCGGTCGTCATCCTCGAGACTCCACGCGTTGTGCTCCCGGAACGCATGGTAGGTCCACGACCACCCGTGCGACTCGAACATCGCGATCGCGTCCTGGAGCCAGTGCGCCGCATCCGGCTCCGGCGCCCACCGCACCACGCTGAACTCCCCCACATAGATCGGCACATGGTATCGCCGCTGAAACGCCACGACGGGCGCGACAAGGTCCTCTAAACGCGCACGATCCCACTTACGGAACCGGATCCACCCCGGATAGTGCACCACGCCCGATCCCGCGCGATTCCCCGCCTCGGCCGCGTCAAACGACTGATTCACGAACTGAATCGGCGCGTAGAAATGCAAACTGTAGATCACCCGCGGGTCGGGGAGGGGCGTGAGTCCCTCGAACCCATTGAACAGTCCGCCAGGCCCCGGCTCGTAGATGATCCAGACCGTCGGATCGATCGCCCGAATCGCGGCGATCACCTTGATGGCGAGCGGCCGCCATTGCCGGGGCGACGAGGGCATCTGCGACCGCTCGATCGGTTCATTCAGCAAGTCATAGCCCCACACCGTCTGCCCGTACGGCTTCAACCGCCGGGCGAGATCGGTCCAGACGCGAATCAGATTAGGCTCCAGGTCGGGTCCGTCCCAGAGCGCCGGCGTTTCCACGTTCACGCCCTTGACCGGCGCCGAATGCATGTCGACCACGACGCGCAGGCCCGCGGCGCCGGCGGCGCGAACACGTGCTTCGACCTGGTCGAGCTGCGCCGGCCAGGGGAGTTCGCCAGGATGGATCTGCAGCCGCACGACAGTGGCGCCCCACGCACGCATATCGCGGAACGTCGTCGAATCGATCGTGCCTGACACGAATCCGCGAACGACGGGCGGCTGCTCGGCGATCGAGGCTTTCGGAGCGCACGCGGCGACCGCGAAGGCGGTCGCCGTTCCAATAGACTGGATGATGGAGGCCGCTTTAGCGGCCGGAATCATCCAGGTGGCCAATGCAGGTGTCGGCCTGCCAACAAGTGCAGATGCAGGTGGAACACCGTCTGCCCCCCGTCGGCATTCGTGTTGATCACGACCCGGTAGCCTGAATCCGCGTACCCCGCATCGCGCGCTAATCCGGCAGCGAACAGCAACAAGCGCCCAAGCAGTCCGGCGTCGGTCGTCTCATTGAGTGAACGAATGTGCTCACGCGGGATGATCAGCACGTGATACGGCGCCTGCGGATTGATGTCACGAATCGCGATCGCGTCCGGCGTCTCACCCACCTTGCTGGCCGGAATCTCACCGCTGATGATGCGGCAGAACAGACAGTCGTCAGCGCTCATAGACCCTTTGTGTCCAGTGCCGCACGCGCGAGTGTCAGGGCCGCGATCCCGGCGGTCTCGAACCGCAGCACGTAGGGCGCAACTGACACGAGCTCAAACCCAGCCGCCACGAGCTGCGCCTGCTCATCCCCGTCGATCCCGCCCTCGGGGCCGAGCGCCAGCGTCACCGGCGCCCGCACCGTGCCGCGCAACATGCCGGGCGCGCCGGCGGCGAGCAAGTAGCGCGTCCCTGCGGCCGCGCCGCGCGCGGCATCAACCGCATCGAGCTCGGGCAGGATCTCCGGGAGCCACGCCGCGCCCGACTGCTCGAGCGCGCTGCGCATACGGGCCGCGACCTTGGCGCGAAACGCATCCCCTTCCCCGCGCGGCGCCACGCTGAGCGACCGGCGCCACCGCACGGCACGCCACGAGCTGACCCCAAGCTCAGTCGCTTTCTCCGCTAACCAGAGCATGCGCTCCCGATCGGCGACGGGCACCAACAAGTGCACTGCCGGCAGAGGCGCCACCGTCCGCACGCCGTCCACCGCCACGAGGGCACTCCCCTTGCCCAACCCGGCCAGCACCCCGTCCGCAATATTCCCTGCCCCATCGTGCAGCATGACAGCAGCACCCACCACAACACGACGGACCCGCAGGTGATGCGCGGCATCGCCATCCAGCGCGATCGTCGCGCCAGCCGCCAGCGGCGCCGGCGTAAAGACGCGAACCGTCACGCGGATGAGCGCACTTGCGGGCGCACCGCCACCGACCACCACTCGCCCTCAGCGTGCTCCTCCGTGATCCGCCAACCGCCCGCGGCCAGGACGGTGAGCATATGATCGCGCTCGGCCACCAGGATCCCACTCAGAATCGCAGCGCCATCCACGGCCAGCGCCGCGGCGATCGTCGGCAGCAGCTCGACCAGCACCGATGAGATGATGTTGGCCAACACGACGCGGACCGGCGCCAGGAGCGGGAGGAGCACCGTGGCGTCGCCATGAATGACGTGCACCCGATCGCCCACGCCATTGCGCGCCACATTCTCCTCGGCGTTACCGATCGCCTCCCCATCCATCTCGATCGCGGCGACGCGACTGGCGCCAAGCAGGGCCGCGGCGATGGCCAGGATGGCGCTCCCCGCGCCCAGGTCGGCAACGACGTCGCCCGGCCGGATGATCGCTTGCATGAGCCCGAGCACACCGCGCGTCGTGGCGTGTTCGCCGGTGCCAAACGCCATCCCCGGGTCGATCACCACCTGAAGCCCGCGGCCGCCATCGGCCAACCACGGCGGCGACACGGTGATAGCGCCGACCGTATGCGCGACGACCGTGCCCTGCCACTGGGTCTGCCAACCCTGGTCATCAAAGTCCGAGATATCGACGCGGGTATCACCCAGTTGCGCGCGCAACGCACTCACATCGATATCCCGGGACAGATAGGTCAGCAGCGACGCGCCGTCGTCCTGGATCCCCGTCGACCCGAACGACACGAGGGTGTCGAGGACGGCCGCGCGACGGTCATCGGTCGGCCACACTCTCACCGCGTGCCAGGTCACATTACCCAGGTCACATTAGGCGCCAAGCGCTTCCTTCATCTTGGTCCAGAACCCCTTGGCGCGGGTCTGCGGGGGCTTGGACTCGACCACGGCCAGGCGGCGGATCAACGACTCCTCTTCCGGCGTGAGCTCGTCGGGCGTCCACTGCTGCACGCGGACATGGAGGTCGCCGACCCCCGACGCGTTGACGCGCGGTAACCCACGACCGCGGAACTCGAACACGTGTCCGCTCTGCGTCCCCGGCGGGATCCGCAGCGTCGTGCTCGACGTCACGGTCGGGATCTCGAGCTCGGTCCCGAACACCAACTGCGGGTAGGTGACGAGCACTTCGCTGTACAAATCATCCCCGTTCCGCTCGAACCGGGGATCGTCCACGACCTGGAAGAGCACGAGCACGTCGCCCCGCGGACCGCCCCGCGGCCCGATGTTGCCACGCCCGCGCAGGGTCATGTACTGACCCGTGGCGACGCCCGCCGGGATGCGGACCTGGATCTGCCGGTCGACGCGCACCCGCCCGTCGCCACGGCATTTCTTGCAGGGCGTGGAGACGACGGTCCCCTCGCCCCCGCACGTCGGGCACGGCGACACGCTCACGAACTGGCCAAAGAACGACCGCTGCGCGCGCCGCACCTCGCCGCTGCCGCCGCAGGTCGCACACCGCTGTGGCTGTGTCCCCGGCTCGGCACCGCTGCCACTGCACCGGTCGCAGGAGTCCAGCAGCTTGACCAACAGCATCTTCTCCACGCCGGCGGCCACCTCAGGCAGCGTCAACTCGACGCCGACCTTGATGTCCGCGCCCGACCGGACGCTCGGGCCTCCGGCGCCCCCACCAAAGAGGTCGCTCAGCCCACCAAAGCCGCCAAAGTCGCGCATGAAGATGTTGAGCGCGTCGCTGAGATCAACGTGGTGGAACCCAGCGCCACCGCCGCCGCGCAACCCGGCCTCGCCATACCGATCGTAGGCCGCCCGTTTCTCAGGATCCCGGAGGACGTCGTACGCCTCGGTGACCTCCTTGAACTGTTCCTCGGCTTCCTTCGACCCATTGTTGCGGTCGGGGTGATACTGCATGGCCAGCTTGCGATATGCCTTCTTGATCTCGTCATCGGATGCGCCGCGCGCAACGCCGAGGACGACGTAGTAGTCCGCCATACGTCCGACTTAGTCCAGAAGTGCGCTGATGAGGCGCGAGGTGTGGCTGACGAGCGAGATGACCTTTTCGTAGGGCATACGCGTGGGTCCGATGACACCGATGACACCGCCCAACGACCCCGCGCGGTATTCCGCCGTGACGATCGTGAGATTCTCGAAGCGCGGATCGTCGTGCTCGGTGCCGATCGTGATCGTCAGCCCGGGATGGGTCGCCGGCACGGCGCTGCTCCGTTTCCGTAGCAGCTCGCCCAGTTGGTGCCGCGTCTCCGTCAGCGCGATCAACCGACGCAGACTCTCGCCTGACGCGAACTCGGGCTGCTCGGCGAGCACCGATGCCTGACCGAGCACCACGGTCTCGTCGTCCGGCGAGAGGGCGACATCGAACACCTGGTCGCCCTGCTCGACAAAGATGTTGAGCAGCTGGCCCGCGTTGCCGGCCGGGTTAGTATCGCGCAGCCGTTCGGCGAGCGACGAGCGAATCTCGCGCAGTGTGAGGCCCGCGAGCCGCTCATTGAGCACGATGCTCACCTCGCCGAGCGCCTCGTCGGCGATCGAGTTGGGCACCTCGACGAAGATGGTGCGCATGACGCCCCCGCGCAGCGTGAGCACGAGGAGCAGCCGCTCCGTCGACAAACGCACAAGCTCCAGTCGCTGGAGCACGGTCTGGTCGAGCCGGGGGCCGAGGGCCACACCCAATTCCTGCGTGAGCACACCCAGGCTCTGGGCGGCGCAGCGCAGGATGGTCTCGATTGCCGACCCACCTGCCGCGATGCGCTCCATGAGATCATCGCGCTCGAGCGTCGCTAGCGGCGCCAGCCGAATCAACGAGTCCACGTACATGCGATACGCCATGTCCGTCGGCACCCGACCCGCCGAGGTGTGGGGGTGATAGAGATACCCCTTCTCCTCCAGGTCGCTCATCGTGTTCCGGATCGTCGCGGGCGACACATCAAAACCAAAGCGCCGGGCCAGGCTGCGTGAGCCGGTGGGCTCCGCCGTTTCGACGTATGCCTGAATGACGGCCTCGAGAATTCGCCGTTCGCGATCGTTCAGGTCGGGCAGCGGCATAAGTCTAAAAGTACTAACGACTTCTGGCGTAAGTCAAGTCAGCCGCCAATGAGTCCAGTCGCAGCCACCCGCGGGGGGTGAGCCTGAGTCGGTCGGCGTCGCGCCGGGCCCAGCCCTGATCGACCCATGCTGCCACGACTGTCTCATCCACCGGGTCGAGCACCGCGCCATCGGCGGTCCGCAGCTCCAGGTACGTGCGCTCGGCGATGCGGTTGTCGACCGTCAACCGCTCCTCGCCGGCCCCGGGGTCGCCGCCCACGCGCAGCGTGCGAAGCCAGGTGGTGTATTCGGGGGTGTTCCAGCGGCGCGTCTCGCCATCGAATTCGTGGGCCGCGGGGCCAAGCCCGGCATAGGCGACGCCTGACCAATACGACGCGTTGTGCCTGGAGCGGGCGCCCGGGCGAGCGAAATTGGAGACCTCGTAGTGCTCGTAGCCGGCCGCGACGACGGCGTCGTGGGCGAGGAGAAACTCCAACTCGTAGACGTCCTCGCCAGCCTCGTGGACCTCGCCGCGCTGGACCCAACGGGCCAACGGGGTCGCGGATTCCACGGTGAGGCCGTAAAGCGAGAGATGGGAGGGGGAGAGGGCGAGTGCCGCGTCCAGGTCGGTCGACCACGACCGGTTGAGCCCTGCGGGCAGGGCGAAGATCAGGTCGAGCGACAGGTTGGTCAGGCCTCCCGTTCGCGCGAGCTCGATGGCCCGGAGCGTGTCGGCGGCCGTGTGCGTGCGGTGCATCCAGGCGAGCACCTGGTCGTCAAACGATTGGGCGCCGATTGAGAGGCGGGTCACACCGGCGGCCATCCACCGTCGGACTGCATCGGCGGTCACATCCTCGGGGTTCGCCTCGATCGTGATCTCGGCGTCGGCTGCAGGCTCGATCCGGGCTCGGACGAGATCGAGCAGGCGGGCGACGCCATCACCGCCCAAGCGCGACGGCGTGCCGCCACCCAGGTAGATCGTCTCTACCGTCCATGGGAGACCAGGCGGGTATCGACGGTCGAGCTCGACACAGATGCCATCGAGGTACTCGTCGGTAGGGACAGCCGGGCGGACCGCGATCGAGAAATCGCAATACGAACATCGGCGCCCGCAGAAGGGCACGTGCACGTAGAGGTGTCGGGGTCGCACCTCACAAAATACATCACGCGCGACCGTACGTGCCGTCGAGCTCCCCGGTCACGAGCCCTGCCAACTCCAGCGCCGTCAGCGCCGCCAGGCAGCGCGATGTCGGGAGCCGAGACCTGGCCGCCAACACGTCGGCATCGATCCGCCCAGTCCCCAGCGCCTTCCACACGGTCGCCTCGTCGCCACTGAGCGTCGGCACCCCTTTCCCTTTGCCCACTACCCCCGCGAGCAGCAACACATCGGTCACATCGGTGATCGCGATCGCGCCATCCCTGATCAACCCATTCGTGCCTTGGCTTTGGGACGCGTCGATCGGCCCGGGGACGGCAGCGACCGCGCGCCCCATCTGATCCGCGAACACCGCCGTTCCCAGTGCGCCACTCGCGCGCCCAGCCTCAACGACGATCACAGCGCGCGCGAGGCCCGCGATCACCCGATTTCGCTGGGGAAAGGACCAGCGTCGAGCCGGCGTGCCCAACTCATACTCGGTCAACACCAATCCTCGCTCGGCGATGGCCGCTTGGATACGTGCGTGGGAGGCAGGATAGTGGATGTCGAGCCCTGTGCCCAACACAGCGCACGTGGCACCGCCTACACCAAGTACAGCCTGGTGGGCGACCGTATCAATGCCGAGCGCGAGGCCGCTGACGACACACACCCCGGCACGCGCGAGCGCAGTCGAGATTCCTCGAGCCACACGCTCGCCGTACGGCGTCGCACGACGCGTTCCGACGACGGCGACGACTGGGCGGTCGATCGTCGCAGCATCGCCCTGCGCGTACAGCACGCGCGGGGGTTCGGCCAGACGGGCGAGAGACTCCGGGTACGGCGCCGCGCCCGGCCGCCAGACGTCCACCGCAGCTGCTAGAGCAAAGACCTACGGCAACGCCGCGTCGGCGTCGGCGCGGGTCGCGGCGTGGCGCATGGCCAGCAGGTGCCCCCACCAGGCATCGAGCAACGTATCGAGCCCGGTCCGGTTGGCGGCGCTGATGGCAAAGATGCCAAACGCCCCCGACGCATCGATCGGTGGCGGCGGATCGTCACCCAACAAGTCCATCTTGGTGAACACCACGCAGTGCGGCCGCTCCGCGAGCTCCGCCGAATAGGCCGCGATCTCCGACCGGAGCTGGTCATACTCTGCCTGCCAGTCCAACGCATCGACCGGAATCAAGAACGCCAGAATCCGCGTCCGCTCGATGTGCCGCAGAAACTGCAGCCCCAATCCCCGCCCTTCATGGGCGCCCTCGATGATCCCCGGAATGTCGGCCACGACGAACGTCCGATGATCCGACAGCGGCACGACACCCAGGTTGGGCGACAGCGTCGTGAACGGATAATCACCGATCTTGGGCCGCGCCGCCGAGATCACCGAGAGCAACGTCGACTTCCCAGCATTGGGTTGTCCGACGAGTCCGACATCGGCGATGAGCTTGAGCTCGAGCAGGAGCACCCGGTGCTCCCCCTCTTCGCCCGGCTGCCACTCCCGGGGACTCTGGTGCGTGGCCGTGGCAAAGAAGGCGTTCCCCTTCCCCCCTCGCCCAGCCCGCGCGACGAGGAGCGTCTCCCCGTGGTGCAACACCTCTCCCAGCCGCGCACCGCTCTCGGCGTCAGCGACTACAGTGCCCGGCGGCACCGGCAACACGATGTCGTCCCCCGACCGGCCTGTCTTGTTCGCCCCCATCCCGTGCTCACCGCGCTCGGCGACCCAGCGGTCCCGATACGTATAATCGAGCAGGGTGGTGAGATTCTCGTCGGCGCGCACATACACGTCGCCCCCACGTCCGCCATCGCCGCCATCGGGCCCGCCAAGTGGCACCCGATACTCCCGGCGAAACGAGGTCGCCCCGGACCCACCGGTTCCGGCCTCGACGGTGACGGTGACGCGGTCGATGAAGATCATGGGGCGAAAGGTACACGCACCTTCCGGCCCAGGCGCATCAAAATGCCGCGGCCGGCGCCACGGGTCTTGCCGCGCCTCACGCCACGGCTCACGCCACGGCTCACGCCACCGGCCGTATCTCTCCGACGATCTCGTTGCGGGTATTGCGGACCGCCACGCGCAGTCGCTCGGCGAGGGCGGGCGGCAGCTCCGCGGGGAACGCCCCCAGGTGCTGACAGAGGCGCAGCACCGCCGGGAACTGCGCCCGCTGGGCGCCGTCCTCGACCTTGAGCGCGAACCCCAGCCCAAGCGTGGGAAGTGCGACCGAGTGCACCCCTTCGGCCCCGACCTTGGCGATCACGCGCCCACAGCCCGTCTCGATCACCGTCGTGTCGAACCGATCGGTGCCCCCGATGAGAAATGGACGCGACCCCATCGCGCGAAGCACACGCGCCGCGGCGCCGCTCGTCGCCGCCCCGAGCCGGGCATATGCCAGTGCCATCTGCTCGAGCGTGAGCGCGTACACCGGGACCCCGCACCCATCGATCGCCCAGGCAATGTCCGACGGATCGGTCGACGTCCACTCCCCCACCACGCGCAGCACGTCACGCTGCACGGCATGGTCCGCGTGCTCGTAGCCGGCCGTATCCCACCCGGCCAGGTGGGCCCGCGCAAGCATCGCCGCGTGCTTACCGGAACAGTTGTTGTGCAAGCGACTCAGACGGTCCCCGGTCTCGCGCGCCAGACGCGCGCCGCGCGCCGACAACGGCTCTTGCACCCCACAGGCCAGATCACCTTCTTCGAGGCCCACGTCCTTGAGCATCGACTCGACGATCGCCACGTGCTCCGGTTCGCCGCCGTGTGACGCGCAGGCCATTGCCAACTCGTCGTCGTCCCAGCGCAGATCATCGAGTGCGCCCGACTCGACGAGCGGCAACACCTGGAACGGCTTGGCGCACGAACGCCAGAATGTGACCATCCGCGGGTCACCGGCCACGCCGACGAGCGTGCCGTCGGCGCGCACGACCGCCGCGTGCACGCGGTGCCGTGACTCGACCCGGTCCGAGCCGCGCGTGGCGACAACGTCCAAGTCGTAGCGGTCCATCAGAACACCTTCACCATGCCTCTCGTGTACCGCTTGGGATCCTGCCGGATGTTGTCCAGGATCACGTTGAGGTCGGTCACGGCCTTGAGGAGCTGGTCATAGAGCTGGTCATCGCGGAGCATCTTGCCGGCAAACCCCTTGCCGCCGGCCAGATTGTGGACGAGCGAGTCGGCCCCGACCGTCAGCCCCACGATATGGCTGTACAGCGAGTCGTCGCGCAGCAGCTTGCCCATCGAGCTACGGTCGGAGTTGAGGCGCACGGTCAGCGAATCGAGCGACGCCACGGCCGTGACGAGGTTCTCATACAACGCCGGATCGTCGATCAACTTGCCCACGGTGCCGCTCGGGTTCTGCAAGCGCGCCATCAGGTCATTGGTCTGCTTCAACGTCGCCGTGAGCTGGTCGTACAACGACCGATTGGTGACCAGCTGGCCCATGGTCCCATCGCCGCGCACGATGTCGCCGGTGATCGCGCGCAGGTCGCGCGTCAGCCCCACGAATTCGGTGACGGCGGTGCCCGCCTGCGCGATCACCTCGTCGTAGTCGAGCGCGGACGCGAGCGGCACGACATCGCCGGGTTGGAGGGCGTTGTACTTGGCGCTGCCCGACGAGATGTTGAGCACCTTGTCGCCGAGGAGTCCGAGTGTCTGGATCGCGGCCCGACTGTCGCCGCGAATCTGGGCCTGGAGTCGCCTGTCGACCTCGAGGGTGATCTTGAGGCTGCGCGTGGTGTCGTTGGAGACGGGCAGAAACTCGATCGACTTGATGTCACCGACCACCTGGCCATCGACGGTCACCGACCCGCCTTTGGTGAGCCCTTTGCCGTCCTTGACGTAGGCAATCAGGTCGTAGCGGTGGGTAAAGAGGTTGGCCGCTTCGCCCAACTTGAACATGGTGATGATCATGATCGCGATCGCAATCAGAATCACCACGCCCACCTTGAGCTCGGCCCAGGAGACCATCGTCGGACGTTTCATGCGTGCGTCACCTCAGGAGCCGCCGAGAAAGTCGCGGATGTAGGGGTCATCACTGGCCGCCATCTCTTCCGGCGTCCCAAAGAACGTAATGTGATGGTCGTGCAGGAGGGCAATGGCGCTGGCCATCCGGTTGGCCGCCCGAATGTCGTGGGTGACCACCACGCTGGTCACCGAGAGCTCGTGCTGGAGCTTCATGATGAGCCGCGTGATCGTACCGGTAGTCAGCGGGTCGAGCCCCGACGTCGGCTCGTCGTAGAGCATGATGCGGGCGTTGTTGGCCATCCCCCGGGCGATCCCGACGCGCTTGCGCATGCCGCCCGAGAGCTCGGCGGGCAGAAGCGACGAGATCTGATCGGGGTTGAGATCGACGAACTGGAGTTTTTCCCGCACGCGGGCGGCAATCGCATCCTCGTCCAAGTCGGTGTGCTCGCGAAGCGGAAACGCGACGTTCTCGAACACGTCCAGCGAATCGAACAACGCCGCGCCCTGGAACACCATGCCCATCTTCTGCCGGATCTTGAGTGCCTCGTTGAACCCGACATCGGTGATGTCCTCGCCGTCCACGAGCACGCGCCCCACGTCAGGGCGGAGCAGTCGCAGGAGGAGCTTGAGCAGGGTGGATTTCCCCGTCCCCGATTCGCCCACGATGACGACCGTCTCCCCCGCACGGGCCGTGATCGAGACATCCTCCAGCACGGGCTCGGTGAAGGCCAGGCTCACGTGCTCGAGCTGCACGACCGGCGTCTCGTGGGACTCCGTCTCGGACGGCACCGCCGCGCCGGCCGGGGCCACCGCGCCCGCGTCCAGCTCCGTGCGGATCGCGCGCCGGACGTGGGCGGCCTTGGCCTCGTCGGCCGGGCTGGGCTTGAGGGGATCGCTCACGGCAGGATGCTGATGAGCAGTTGGGTGACAAAGTAGTCGACGACCAGGATGGAGATGCTCGCCGCCACGACCGCCCGCGTCGTGCTCTCGCCGACCCCCTCGGTGCCACCCGTCGTGGCCAGCCCGTAGTAACAGCCGCTCATGGCGATGATGCCGCCAAACAGCAGCGGCTTGGTCAATCCCTGTACAAAGTCCTGTGGCACGAACCGGAAGAGGAACCCGTCCGAGGCGATCTGCGCCCATACCGTGCGCCAGTACACGCCGGCCGGGATCCCGACGACGAGTGAGCCAATGATCCCGCCGCCGACGATGCCGACCACGTCGTTGATCACCGTCAGCACGGGCATCATGACCACGAGCGCGATCAGCCGCGGCGTGACGAGCTTCTTGATCGGGTCCACGCCCATGGTATTCAACGCGTCGATCTGTTCCGTCACCTTCATCGACCCCAGCTCGGCGGCGATCCCCGATCCCACCCGGCCGGCCACGGTCAGGCCGGCGAGCACCGGGCCCAGCTCACGCACCATCGACGCCGTGACCAGCCGGCCGACCAACAACGTCGCGCCGAACGTCTGCATCGCGTTGGCCGATTGCAGCGCGAGCACCATGCCCGTGAAAAATCCTGTGAGCAGCACAATGCCGAGCGATCCGACGCCCAAGACGTCCATCTGGTCCACGATGTCGCCGAGGTAGAATGGGCGGACAAAGATGAACCGGATCGCGTTGCCCACGAGAATGACGAAATCCTGAAACTGCGAGACTTTCTTTTTTGCTGCGTCGTTGAGCTGAACGAAGAATGGAGGCAACGGGTGGGGAGCCGGGGACGCAAACGCGCTCGCAAGCGCGGGACTGCCTCAAAAGGCAAGCGTCGTGCCGTATCTGGCGGGTGTTTGCCCCGCCGGGGACGCCTTGGTAGCTTACCGCGCCTCATGCCGCCGTCAATCACCCGTCCCCGCCTCGAGTCCCTGCTGACCGCCGCCGCACGCGTGCGGGTGGCGGTCATCGGGGACGCTATGCTGGACGTGTACCTGCGTGGCGACGTGGATCGGATCTCGCCCGAGGCCCCCGTTCCCGTCGTTCGGGTCCGCGACCGCCACCATGCCCTGGGGGGCGCCGCCAACGTCGCCCAGAACGTGGCCGCCCTCGGCGCCTCGTGTGAGCTGGTCGCCGCCATCGGCCAGGATGTCGCTGGTCAGGCCGTGCGCGAGATGCTCCAGGCGCTCAACGCCGACCCACGCGCCCTCGTCCCGGTGGCGCGGCCGACGACGACGAAAACCCGCGTGCTGGCGCGGGCGCAGCAGGTCGTCCGGTTCGATGAGGAAGACGACACCGACATCACGGGATCCGAGATCGAGTGCCTCCTGGCGGCGGTCCGCCAGGCTGTCGCCGACGCCGACGCCGTCGTCCTCGAGGACTACAACAAGGGCGTGCTCGTGCCGGCCGTCATTCGCGCGGCGCTCGACGGCGCCCGGACCTCGAGTACCCCGGTGGTCGTGGATCCCAAGTACCGGAATTTCTTCCAGTACGCCGGCGCGACGATCTTCAAGCCGAACCGCCGCGAGCTGGAGGGCGCCTTGGGCGCGGCCGTCGATCTGGAGTCCGGTCCAGCGCTGCACGAGACACTACGCCGGCTCGATGTGCAGCACCTGTTGCTCACCTTGGGCGAGCGCGGGATGGCGCTCATCGAGCCCGATGGCGCCATTCACCGCGTGCCGACGACGGCCCGGGCGGTCTACGACGTCGTCGGCGCGGGCGATACGGTGACCGCGTATCTCGCGGTGATGCTCGCCGCGGGCGGCACGCCCATCGAGGCCGCGGTGGTGGCGAACTTCGCCGCCGGGGTCGAGGTCGGAAAGCTGGGCGCGGCGACCGTCAGCGCCGCCGAGGTGCTCGACGCTTATGACCACTGGACACTATCTTGAACGCGGAGGGCCGGAAGCTCAACGGTCGAGCAGCGGGCTCATAACCTGACGGAAGTGGGTTCGATTCCCACCCGGCCCATCACGCGTTCAGCGCGCTACTGAAAGAGCGCCATCGACTTCACGACGACCTGTGAGACACCCCACAGGAGTGGGATGCCCACGATCGCCCAGGCAATGGTCAGTCGAAGCGCGTTGCTCGAGTTCATGTGTGTACCCCCGCACCGGCAGTTGTAGTGGTCGAGGTCGGACCATGGAAGGTCCCGGTCTCTGACGTGCCGACGAACCAGTGCGATTCCTTGACGGGACGCACCAGCATGTTGGCGATGAAGCCGATGAGGAGGAGCCCGGTCATCACGTGCATGCTGACCGCGTACACATCCGACCCCACCGCGCCCTTGGCGATCTGGGCCGCGCGCAACTCATTGACCAGCAGCGGACCCAGGACGCCGGCGGTGGACCACGCGGTCAGGAGCCGACCATGGATCGCGCCGACCTGCATCGTGCCGAACATATCACGGAGATAGGCCGGAATCGTCGCGAAACCGCCGCCGTACATCGAGATCACGACCACCGCGACCAACACAAAGATCGCGACCGAGCCGCTGTCACCGATCTTGGGGATAAACCAGTAACAGATGGCGCCGACGGTGAAGAACGTGGCGTAGGTGGCCTTGCGTCCGATCACGTCGGAGAACGACGACCACCCGAAGCGGCCCAACATGTTGGCCAGGCTGAGGAGCCCGACGAATCCAGCCGCCGCGGCGGCGGTGATCTTGGGCTTGAACATCTCCTGGATCATCGGCGAGGCCTGCTCCAGAATCCCAATGCCCGCGGTCACGTTGACGCAGAGACAGATCCAGAGCAGATAGAACTGCGGCGTCCGCATGGCCTCATTCACCGAGACCTGGTGCGTGGTGATCATCCCGTGCGGGGTGGCCGGCGGCACATAGCCGGCCGGCGCCCAGTCCTTCCGCGGCAGCCGGATCGAGAACACGCCGAACATCATGAACAGGAAGTAAATCACGCCCATCGTGGCGAACGTCTGGGCCACGCCGGTCGTGGTGGCGGTCTTGTAGAAATTCATGAGCGCCACCGATAACGGCGACCCGATCATGGCCCCGCCACCGAATCCCATGATGGCGAGTCCCGTCGCTAAGCCTGGCCGGTCAGGAAACCACTTGATCAGCGTCGAGACGGGCGAGATGTAGCCAATGCCAAGCCCGATGCCGCCCAGCACGCCATAGCCCAGCACGAGCAGCCAGAACATATGGGTGGCAATACCCACCGCGCCGACCAGGAACCCCCCGCCGAAACAGCACGCGGCCGTGAACATCGCCCGCCGCGGGCCCACCCGCTCCAACCAGGCCCCGAACACCGCGGCCGAGAGTCCGAGGAAGACGATGGCGATGCTGAAAATGATCGCGATTTGTTCTTGCGGCCAATCGCCGGGTGCCGAGGCCGTGATGCCCAGCAGCTTGGTCAACGGCAGCTTGAACACGCTGAACGCGTAGACCTGACCGATACAGAGATGGATGGCCAGCGCCGCGGGTGGAATCAACCACCGCGTATAGCCAGGCTCAGCGATGGATCGCTCGCGATCCAAGAATGAGAACAGTGCCATGTACCCCGCCTCCGAGTGGGCGATTCGATCAGGATCCGGGAAACCGGTGCCTAGCTATACTACACACGCTTCGAAATTAGTAGGGACAGCGCTCCCCATATCGGAACTGCATAGCAAACGGATTGTACACGAACAGCACGACCGGTGACACGCGGCGCGCACCTAGGGTCGTTATGGAGAGTCGTCTCACGCGACACACATGGGGTTGGCGCAAATCATGCTCACTTGGTAGCTTTCCGGTCCTTGTTCGGTCGCGTAGCTCAGCTGGTTAGAGCGCTGGTCTCACATACCAGAGGTCCGGGGTTCGAGTCCCTGCGCGACCACTTCCCACGATCCGCTGCTCGTCGTCGCCCCCCGCATCCCTTTCATGAGAAAGTTCCCTTGCGGCTGCGCACGCTCCTCGTAGCGGCCGCCCTCGTCGTCGGTGCAAGTGCCGGTGCAAATCGGCTGGCAGCGCAGGATCTTTCCAATCTCCCGCCCCCCGAGGTCGCGCAGCAACTGCTAGCGACGCGCCCCGACCTCGTCGCCCAATTGCAGGCGCAGATTGCACAAAGCGGGTTGACGACGGAACAGATCCACGAGCGCCTCCGCGCCGCCGGCTATCCCGAGAACTTTCTCGATCCCTACCTCCCCGCGGGGGTCTCGACCGGCGGCGGAGCGGCCGCCAGCACTGGAGCGATCTCGCCCAACGTGCTGAGCGCCATCAATCAACTGGGACTCTCCGATTCGTGCGACGTCGGCGGCGACTCGACGGCGTTTCGGTTCGGCGGGATGGCCAGCACCCCCGCGGGCACCTCGGGCGGCGGCTTCAACAGTGGGCTGAACGGCGGGCTGAACAGTGGCTCTCTCCAGGCGGGGGGCGCCTCGGCCGCCCTCGGTGGCGGCGGACTGAGCGGTGGTCTCGCGGCTGGCGGGGCCGCCGGTCTGGGAGCGACCAGCGGCCTGAACGGTGGTGCCACCGGCGGCCTGAGCAGTGGTGCGGGCGGCTTGAGTGGCGGTGGGGCCAACGGCCTCGGCGCGGTGAACAACCTCAGCGGCGGATTGGACTCTGGCACCGCAGGTTACCGGTCTCCAATTCTCCCGGCCCCGCGCAACCCGCTGTGCGGATCTCCGCTGAACGCGATCTACGGGTACGACACGACCGGCGGGCGCCGTCGCCAGCCGCGTCCGCCCCAGGGCGGTCCGCTCAAGATCTTCGGGATGGATCTGTTCGCCGGAAAGACGTCGCAATTCCAGCCAAACCTTGGCGGTCCGGTCGATCCCAACTACCGGTTGGGCCCGGGCGACCAGCTCGTCCTGATCCTCACCGGCGATGTCGAGTTGGCGCGATCGCTGCAAGTGACCCGTGAGGGATTCATCGTCATCCCCCAAGTGGGCCAGATCGACGTCAACAACCTGACGCTCGCCCAACTGCAGGACGTGCTCTATGACCGGCTGGGCAAGGTGTATTCCGGCGTGCGCCGCGGCGAGGACGCCACGACACACTTCTCGATCAGCGTCTCACGCCTGCGCGCCAATCAGGTCTTCGTCGTCGGCGACGTCGTGCAGCCCGGGAGCTACCAGGTCTCGAGCGCGGGCACGCTGCTCACCGCGCTGTACGCCGCCCAGGGTCCGTCGGCGAGCGGGACGATGCGGCGCATCGAGGTGCGGCGCGGCGGCGTCCTCGTCGACACGCTCGATGTCTACGACTATCTGTTGCACGGCGACGCCTCGCACGATGTCCGCCTGGAGAACGGCGACGTGGTCTTCGTGCCCGTCCATGGTCCGAGAGTCAAGGTCGCCGGCGAGATCACCAGGCCGGCGATCTATGAGCTCAAAGGACATGAGTCGTTGCGCGACGTCATTCAGTTCGCGGGCGGGTTCACGGATATCGCCGCGCGCGGACGCGTCCAGATCACCCGCATCCTGAGCCCGGGCGAGCGCGGACCCGATGGACACGATCGCATCGTGCTGGAGGTCGCGTCCTCGGCGTTCGACACGGGCACCGGTCCGGCCATTCCAATGGAGGCGGGCGACAGCGTGCACGTGTTCGCCGTCTCGACCCGTGTGCGCAATCGGATCGCCGTGACGGGCGATGTGTGGCAACCGGGCCCCATGGGCTTCACGCCGGGGATGCGCCTGTCCGACGCCCTCAAGCTGGCCGGTGGCGTCAAGCCCGACGTCTACATGGGCACCGTCCTCATCGCCCGACTGCAGACCGATTCGACGCGCGAACAGCTCCGGACCAGTTTGCGCGACAGCACGGGCACGCCGACCCAGGACGTGATCCTGGAGGACGACGATGACGTGCACGTGTTCTCGTTGGCCGAGTTCCGCCCGCACCGCTACGTGGCCATCGCCGGCGCCGTACGACGGAGCGGACGGTTCGCGTATCACGATGGCATGACGATGCGCGACCTCATCCTCCTGGCCGGCGGGGTCTCGGAAGGCGCGTACCTGGAGAACGCCGAGATCGCGCGTCTGCCGGAGAACCGGGCGGGTGGCATCACCGCGGTCGCGATCCGCGTCGCACTCGACTCGACCTATCTCTTCGATCGAGGCCCCAACGGCGAGTGGATCGGACCGCCCGGCCTCCCGGCCCCCCGCGCCGGTGAGCCCGAGGTGCCGCTGGCCCCGTACGACAACGTGCTGATCTTCCGACAGCCCGATTGGGAGTTGCAACGGACCGTGGTCGTGAGCGGCGAGGTCCGTTTCCCGGGGCGGTACGCGCTGCAACGGAAGTCCGAGACGATTCGCGAGATCGTCGCGCGCGCCGGCGGATTGACGCGGGATGCGTACGCCGAGGGGATGGTCATGATCCGCTCCGCCAATGGGACGGGACGCGTCGGCGTCGATCTGCCGGCCGCATTGAAAAACCCCAAGGCCCGCGACAATCTCATCTTGTCCGATGGCGACTCGCTCTACGTCCCGACATTCAGCGGTGTCGTCCGCGTCGTCGGCGCGGTGTACTCGCCGGTGACGGTCGCCTATGTGCCGGGCAAGGACATTCTCTACTACGTCGCCGCGGCGGGTGGCGCGACGACGCGCGGCGACGACGGCAAGACGTTTGTGACGCAGCCCAACGGGAAAGTCGAGAGCATTCACCACCATTTTCTGCTCCCGTCGAGCGTGCCGGTGGCGCGGCCGGGAAGCACGATCATGGTGCCGACCAAGCCGCCGCCGGGCCTGGGGAACAGTATCGCCCTCCTCGGCGTTGCCGGCACGATCCTGTCGAGTCTCGTGGCCATCGTCGCGGTGGTCGTGAAATGAGCGACCACCCGTGAGCAACGAAAACGGGGCGGACACGCCGGCCGGGGACGCGATCTGGCCCTATCTGACGTTCGCCCACCGGTGGCGCCGGTCGTTGATCATTGTGCCAGTGGTTGCCGCCCTGGCCGTCGGGACGCTGACCTTCGTCCTGCCACGCAAATACCAATCGGTCGCCAGCTTCATCCCCCAGGACACCAAGGCGGGCGGCGCCGGCGGCTCGCTCGGCGCCATTGCCGCTCAATTCGGCGTCTCGCAGTTGGCGTCCCTGGCGACGGGTGGCGGTGGCGGCGCGGCCGCCTCGCCGTTTTACGCGGCGCTCCTGGACTCGCGCGAGATCTTGCACACCGTCGTCGTCACGCACTACACGCTCGACCAGCAGCATCACTTCACGGGCACCCTCGTGCAGTACTTCGAGATCAAGGCGCGGACGCCGATCGAGGCGGAGCTCCTGGCGATGAAGCGACTCAAGACGCGGGTGCTGGACATCCAGACCGACCGCCCCACCGGGGTCGTGACGGTCAAGATCACGACCGATGATCCACAACTGACGGCGGCGATCGGGGCGAAGCTCTTCGAGCTGCTCGACGCGTTCAACCAACGCCGGCGGCAGTCGCAGGCCAGCGCCGAGCGCGACTTCTCGGACGAACGACTCGCGGAGACCCGGAACGACCTGCTCAAGGCCGAGGCGGCACTCGCCGACTTTGAGCTCCGCAATCGGTCGTTCGCGGAGTCGCCGCGCCTCGAGTTGGAGCGCGCAAACCTGCAGCGCCGGATCACCATCGCCCAGCAGCTCTATTTGACGTTGGCGCAGCAGACCGACCAGGCCCGCATCGAGTCGGTGCGCAACACGCCACTCGTCACGGTCATCGATTCGCCGACCGATCTCATCGAGCCCGTGCCGCGCCAGACCGTGCTCAAGACGCTGTTCGCCGCGTTCGCGGCGGTCTTTCTCGTCGCGGTCTGGGGGCTCATGGCGGAGCAGATCGCCCGGTCCCGGACGACCGGCTCGCCTGCTTACGAGGAATACCGCAGGTCGCGCGGACTACCGGTCGAGCGGCCATAGGCGCCGATCAGACCGATCACCACCCATGGGTAGGTGAACGTGAACCCGGAGCCCACCAGAAACGACACGAGGAGCCCGATCACCGACGCCATGAGCGACACGACGGTGACGGCCGATCCCGGCCGCGTGGCCAGGAGCGACCGGGCGGCGCGGAGCCCCACGCGCAACACGGCCACGATCAGCGCGGTGAAGACCGCGAGACCGACGATGCCCGTGTCGTGCAAGATCAGCAGCACGTAGTTCGAGATCCACAAGGCATGCTCGACGCCGAGCTCTTTCACGTCGCCCCCCTGCGCCAGGAGCGCCGCGTAGGTGAAGGTGCCCCACCCAAACACCGGCTTTTGTATCACCTGCGTCCAGGCAAGAGCGTAGGACACCAGCCGGTAACTCGCCGTCTCGGACTGCGGATTGACCAGATTCTGGATCTTGTAGCGGAAGAACACGCCGGCCGGCCCGTCGTACGTCCACAGCCAGACGGTCGCCAACGAGACGGCGATGGCGGGGAGGGCCAGCGGGGCCAGACGGATGCGCCGCCCGACGACCGGGGCAAGCACCACCGCGGCAAACAGCCCACAGACCGCGCCGAGCCAGGCCCCGCGCGTGAAGCTGAGCAGCAAACCCAACCCGCTGGCGATCAGGATGGCCCACAGGTGACGTCGGCGCTGGCCGAGCAGGAGCATCGTGGCCACGGTGACGAACGCGCTCTGGCACATACTGCCGAAGATGTTGGGCTCCAATGCGGTGCCGAACGCGCCATAGGGCATTCCGATGTCGAGCGGATTGCCGGTGACGTTCGCCATCCCGATCGGGTACCCGGCGATCCCCGCCCAAAACGCGACGATCCCGATCAGCGCCGCCAACGCCAGGATCCCGAGGTAGATGGCCGTGAGTCGGTCGCTCGCGTCGACGGTCTCCACGCAGTTGACGATGACCGCATAGACCGCCCAGGTGGCGGTCAGATTGAGCACCTGCATGGCGCTGTAGCGCAGCGCGGGCGACACGAACAGTGTCGTCAGCGCGTTGAGCGCGAGCATCGCGATGATGCCGAGCAGGGGTCCGTCGACATAGAGGCGACGCCGCACGAAGACGGCGGACAGCCCGAGCCCAAGGAGCATCAGGGCCGCCAGCGACTGGTCCGCCCGTACGTTGGTCGTCCCCAGCGTGAGCGGGAATCCGTTCAGCGGCACGAGGCACAGCAGCAGCAGGAGGGCGTACCGGCGCAGCACGGCCGTCACGAACCCGCCGGCCAGCGCGAGTGGCACGACCAGCAGAATCATCGCGAGCGGCTGCACGGGCGCAATTTATCGTATGCGCGCTGAGGGGGACATGCGGTTCCGCCTGTGCGTCGACGCGGGCCCGACCGAGAACGGGCATCGCGTCCGCGGGATCGGCGCGTGTACGCGTCACCTCCTGGCGGCGATGACACCGGAGCTCGCTGCGACGTACGGCGCGGAGCTGGTGATGGTGAGCCGCCGGCCCGCTCCATCGACCGCCCGATGGGCGCGGCGCGGATGGACCGCCGAGCTGACCGGGGTGCGGCCGGCGACATCGCCCCGCATTGCCAACTGGTCACAGGTGGTCGACGCTGAGTGGGCGTTGCCTCGCGATGTCGCAGCCACTGGGGCTCAGGTATTTCTGGCCACGGACCCGCATGCGGTTGCCCTCTCCCCGGCCTTTGCCACGGTGGCCATCCTCTACGATGTCGTGCCGTTGGTCTTCCCCACCCTGTACCTCACCGGCCGACTCGTCGGGTTGCCCGACTGGCTCTACCGCCATCGGCTCGACCGGCAGCGCCGCAGCACGGCGCAGATCGCGATCTCGGAGGCGACACGGGACGACGCCGCGCGACTGGCTGGCTTCGACCGGCGCCGCATGACGGTGGTGCCGCTCGGCGTGGACGGCCAGACGTTTCGCGCCCGGGTCGCCGAGGGGCTGGGGGTGACGCGCCCATACCTGTTGTTCGTCGGCGTGGCCGACGCCCGCAAGAACGTCGCGGGCCTGCTCGCGGCATACCACGCCCTCGGCGATGTCGGCGTCGATCTGGTCGTCGTCGGCCACGCCCCGCCGGCATCGGCGCTTCCCGGCGTGCGATGGATCGGCCACGTCGACGAGGTCGAGCTGCCCGGGCTCTACGCTGGCGCCCTCGCGTTTGTCTTCCCATCACTCTACGAGGGATTCGGTCTGCCGATCCTCGAGGCGATGAGCAGCGGCGTCCCGGTCCTGACCTCCCCGCTCTCGGCGATCCCCGAGGTGGCGGGAGATGCCGCGCTCTACGCCGACCCGCTGGATACCGGCGCGCTCACCGCCGCGCTGCGACGCCTGATCGACGACCCGGCGCTGCGCGCTGACCTCAGCCGGCGCGGCGTGCGCCGGGCTGCAGGCTACTCGTGGACGCGAACGGCGGCCGGCGTATTGGAGGCCTGCCGAGCGGTGGCGAACAAGAGACCGGGGTGAGCCCGGACCTCGCGCGCCTCGTAGCCAAGCGCCGTGAGTTGCGCCGCGCACCGCTCGAGGGTCCGAGCGCCATCGCGGAGATGGTATGCCTGCATGAGGACATCGGGATGATCGCGAGACAGCACCGCGCGGGCGCCCGCCAACGCCTCGAGCTCGGCGCCCTCGATGTCCATCTTGATCAGATCAACGGACATCGCGGCCGCCCACTGATCGAGCGATAACACGTGAATGCGCTCCCGGAACGACAAGCCCGCCGGGAGAACCGAGACGCCGGCGATCCCGCTCATGGACCCGTGCGTCCGAAACGCC
>DATMNB010000078.1:0-4900 GCA_035569435.1 Gemmatimonadaceae bacterium | reverse complement strand
AGACCGCGCTCAGGATGTGGACCGAGAACGTCACCTGGTTCTCCAATGAGGAAGGCAAGAAAGGTCGCATCGAGGTCGGCCAGCTGGCCGATCTCATCGTTCCCGACCGCGACTATCTCTCCTGCCCCGAGACCGAGATCGTGGACATCACGGCGCACCTGACCGTCGTCGGCGGCGAGATCGTCTACGGGGCCGGAGAATTCGCACATCTGGACGAGGCGACGCCGCCACCGGCCATGCCGGATTGGTCGCCGGTACGCCGTTTCGGCGGGTACGCGGCCTGGGACGATCGCGAGCGATCGACGGCGAAAGCGGCAATACCACGAGTCGCTTCGGCCTGCGGTCGCGTCCACGCGAGGGACGTCCGCGACTTCACATCGCTCTGGGGCGCGCTCGGCTGCGCCTGCTGGGCTGTATAAACCCACACCGTGAATGGAGATCACCATGAGCAATCAGAGAGCGTCGGTGCAGGCCTCGAACTCGATCCAAGACGGAATCAGACACGCGCCGGGTGGCGGCGCCGCCTTGATGAAGGCGGCCGATGTGGCGCTCCTGCTGCTCGATCATCAATCGGGGCTGTTTCAAACCGTCAAGGACATCAGTGTGAGCGAATTGCGGGCCAACACCGCGATGCTCGCGAAGCTGGCGACGTTGATGAAAGTTCCGGTCGTCCAGACCGCCTCGGAGCCGGAGGGACCGAACGGCCCTCTCATGCCCGAGATAAAGCAATTTGCGCCCCACGCCGTCTTCGTCCACCGCAAGGGAGAGGTCAATGCCTGGGACAACGAGGCCTTCGTCAAGGCGGTGGAGGAGACCGGCAAGAAAACTCTGATCATGGCCGGCGTGTGGACCAGCGTGTGCGTGATGTTTCCGGCACTGGATGCACTGGTAGCCGGATACAAGGTATACGCGGTCATTGACGCGTCGGGCGATCCGAGCGAGATGACGTCGAGAACGACGCTCGCTCGCTTCACCCAGGCCGGTGTCATACCGACCAGCGCCAATGCCGTACTGTGCGAGCTGCAGAGGACCTGGAACCGTCCCGATGCACCGCAGTTCGCTCAGCTGTACACCATGGTGGCGCCGAACTATGGCGCAGTCATGGAGAGTTACGGGAAGGCCCAGGAGGTCACCAGGCAAGAGCAGACGGCGACCCCAGAACTGGCACCCAGCCGATGACAGCCTGCTCGGCGGTCTGAGGAGTACACCCATGCGCTCGATCTCGGCACTCATTTTCGCCACGATGCTGCTCGCCAGCGCGGCGACCGCCGGGGCGCAGACGAGCCCGGCCTCCAGTTCCCCGGCCGTGGCCGTCGGACCGCAATATGGCACCACCCACGTCTACGTTGCCTCGGAAGACTTCGATCGGTTCGTGACGAGCTTCGTGGCGACGTTCGGCGGGAGCACGTCGAAGCAAGGCGTCTTCACGGTGACGCCGACGCCGAGCCGCACGATGTCCCAGCTCGTGCTCACCCCGGTGGGCACGGTGTCGGTCTTCGGCTTCAAAACGCCGATCCCGTATCCGTTCGGCAGCGAGCGAACGGGCTATCTCGTCACCGACCTGGATGCCGCCGTCCGCGCCGCCCGGGCGAGCGGAGCCGACGTGATCGTCTCGTCGTTCAATGATCCGATCGGTCGCGACGCCATCGTGCAGTTTCCGGGCGGCGTCAACATGCAGCTCTATTGGCACACGACGGCGCCGAACTACGGCAAGCTGCAAACCATTCCCGAAAACCGCGTGTACGTCTCGCCCGATCGCGCCGACGCCTTCATCCGCAGCTTTGTCGCCTTCTCCGGCGGCACCGTGACGCGTGACGATGCGAAGGCGCCCGGGGTCGAGATCGGCCGCCCCGGCGATACCTACCGGCGGGTCCGCATCGCGTCGACGCTCGGCAACGTCGCGGTCCTCGTGACGGATGGCCATCTCCCATACCCGTACGGGCGAGAGCTGACCGGCTACGAGACGCCCGACCTAGACGCGACCTTGGCCAAGGCAAAGAGTGCCGGGGCTCGCGTGCTGGTCGAGCCCTACTCGGCCGACGACCGGCGGTCGGCCTTGGTGCAATTTCCCGGTGGCTACATCGCGGAAATCCATGCGACACTCCGCAACTGATGCTACGGCTCTGCGCCGGTCTTCTGGCCGCCGTCGGTCTACTCGTCCTATCGGCGACCACGAGCACGGCCACGGCTGAAGACGACGAGGCAGCTCGGCCCAAGATCAATTCGTTCTACCGTTGGTTGGAAGACTGGTCGGCGCTGGCCGACCCGCAACTGCGAACCCAGCCGCTCGACAGCTTGAAGTACATCCCGCTCCTGTTCGACGATCCGAAGAGCTACGTATCCCTCGGTCTCACCGTGCGCGAGCGCGTCGAGGTGAACGACGCGCCGTTGTTCGGGATCTCGGGTAACAAAAGCGACAGTTACCTGCTGGACCGTCTCCAGTGGCACGTCGACGTTCGGCCGAATGCGCACTGGCAGCTCTTCGTCGAGTTCGAGGACGTCCGCGCGCCGGCGAAAGACGTCATCACCCCCGTCGACGAGAACCCGCTGGATCTCCGCCTGGCCTTCATCACCTACGTCGATTCGTTCTGGGGCGGCACGTTGAAGGCCCGGGTCGGGCGGCAGGAGATGGCGTTCGATCTGCAACGCTTCGTCTCGGTGCGCGACGGCCCGAACCTCCGGCAGGCCTACGACGCCGCGTGGCTGGACTGGGAGCAACGCGAGTGGCGCGTCATCGGGTTCTGGAGCATGCCGGTTCAATATCGCCAGGAGCATTTCTTCGACGACTTCTCCAGCGAGCATTTCCAGTACGGAGGCGTGAGGGTCGAGCGTCAGAACGTCGGCCCCGGTGATCTGTCGGCGTACTACTCGCGCTTCATTCTCGACAAGACTCGATTTCTGGACGCGCGTGGCGACGAACGCCGCCACAACTTCGATATCCGATACGCCGGCGTGCACAGCGGGTTCGACTGGGACCTCGAAGCCATGGGCCAGGCTGGTGACATCGGCAGCAAAAGCATCCGCGCCTGGGCCGTCGGCAGCCGCAGCGGGTACACCATCGCCGACGTGGCCTGGGCGCCACGTGCGGGGCTCCAGATCGATGCCGCGTCGGGTGATCACAAGGCCGGAGACAACACGCTCGGCACGTTCAATCCGTTGTTTCCGAACGGCTACTATTTCACCCTCGCGGGCTACACGGGCTACGTGAACCTCATTCATCTCAAGCCCTCAGTCACCGTCAAGCCGATCGCCAACCTGGCGCTGATGGTTGCCGCCGGCCTCCAATGGCGGGAAACGACGGAAGACGCCGTCTACGTCCAGCCGAGCATACCCGTCCCCGGCACCGCCGGAAAGGCGGGGCGGTGGTCCGGGGCGTACTGGCAGTTCCGGGCCGACTGGGCGATCACGCCGAACCTCGCGGCCGCCGTCGAAGCCGTCAGGTTCCAGATCGGTGATGTGATTCGCCGCGCGGGAGGCCATGACTCCACGTACTTCAACGTCGAGTTCAAATATGCCTGGTGACGGCCGCCCCGCCGAGTCGGCCTGGACCCCGCTGTCGCATCCGGTGTTCCGCGCGCTGTGGATCGCGTCGCTCGTCTCCAACATCGGGACGTGGATGCAGAACGTCAGCGCGGCATGGGCCATGACCTCGCTCTCGCCATCTCCGTTGATGGTCGCCCTCGTTCAGAGCGCGACGAGCCTTCCGGTCTTTGTCGTTGGCCTCCCGGCGGGCGCGGTCGCCGATATCGTCGACCGACGGCGACTGCTGCTCGTCACGCAATTCTGGATGCTCCTGGCCGCCGGACTGCTTGCGGTCCTGGCCTCCCTCGGCTTGATGACGGCCACCACGCTCCTGGCGTTGACGTTCGCCCTCGGCATCGGCGTTGCGATGAACACCCCGACCTGGCAGGCAATAACGTCAGAGCTCGTGCCCCCGTCTGAGCTCACCCGAGCGGTCACGCTCAACGCGTTGCCCGTGAACATCGGCCGTGCAATCGGGCCCGCCCTTGGCGGTGTTCTGGTCGCGGCGGCTGGCCCGGCCCTCGTGTTCGCGCTCAACGCGGTGTCATACGTCGCCGTGCTCGTCGTCGTGTATCGCTGGCGTCGCGAAGCGCCGCGGGCCCTGCTTCCCGCAGAGCGAGTGATCGGCGCGACGCGAGCCGGCATCCGCTACGCGCGTCACGCGCCGCCGCTCGTCGCCGTGCTCGTTCGACTCGGGCTCTTCATCGTCTGTGCGAGCGCGTTCTGGGCCTTGTTACCCGTCATCGCCCGTCGAGACCTGGGCCTCGGTGCCTTTGGCTACGGTCTTCTGCTCGGTTGCCTTGGTGTCGGGGCCATCGCCGGCGCCGTACTCTTACCGCGCGTGAAGCGCCGGCTGCCGCTCGACGCGGTCACCGGCTTCGCGACCGTTGCTTTCGCGGTCGTGAGCCTGCTGACGGCTTTCTGGCGGTTCATTCCGGGACTCGGCCTCACGATGATCCTCGGCGGCATCGCGTGGATCGCGATGATGGCCGGTCTCAATGGATCCGCTCAGACCGCCGTGCCCGCGTGGGTGCGCGCTCGCGCGCTCGGCATCTACCTTCTGGTGTTCCAGGGTGGGCTTGGCCTCGGCAGCGCATTGTGGGGTTTCGTCGCCGAGCACGTAGGCTCGTCCATTGCGCTCGCGTCGTCCGCCGGAGGCGCGCTCCTGGGGCTTGTCGCCATGCGGCGATGGCCGTTACGGACCGTGACCACGTCAGACCTCACCCCGTCGGCGCACTGGTCCGGACCTCACCTCGATGTGATGCCGGCCCCCGACGATGGCCCCGTCCGGGTCGAGGTCGAATACCGTATCGATCCTTCGCAGGCAGACGCATTTGTGCAAGCCCTCCGCGACCTCGAGCCGATCCGCCGCCGCGAC
>DATMNB010000077.1:0-9302 GCA_035569435.1 Gemmatimonadaceae bacterium | reverse complement strand
TCCACGAACGTTGCCACGGCACGGAGCACGTCGGTCGGCGCCTCGAGAAACGCGCGGTGCACGCGCAACTCGCCGGCGCGATAGCTCACCATCACCGTCCGGTTCCGAGTCAGCCGCAGTCGTTCCGTTCGCCTGAGCCCGAGCGCGCGGAGCCGCGCGAGCAACTCCTCGGCCGTACGGGGCGCCGTGTCGGTGAAGGGCAGCGCCAGCTGAAAGAGTGACGTCAGCGCCCGAAACACCGTACCGGCCCCGCCACAAAACCCGTCTCGTCCCAGAGCAACTGCGCGACCTCGATCGATGTGTCGTTGATCGTACACACGTCGACCGATGGCGGGCGCCCGCCACGGGACCGCTCCGAGAGCGTCCCCGCCGTCACCACGACCGTGCCCCCGACATCGTGGATCGCTTCCTGATGATCGTGCCCGCAGAGCACGAGATTGACGCCGATGCGATTAAACGCCGCCATGGTTCCACTCGCTCGCGTGATCCCATACCGCTGCGACAACGCGCCACGCGTCGGATTGTGGTGCATCACCACGACCTTGGCCTCGCCGGCCGGCCGCCCCACCAACTCGCGTTCCACGCGCGCGATCTGCCCCCGCTCGACGTTCCCGATGATCGACACATCACGCGGGTTTGCGGTCAGCGAGCCCCACGCCACACCGTGCGCCGTGTTCACGCCGACCAGCGTCACTCCCGGCACGTGCAGCACCGGCTCCAGGGTGGGCGAGATGTACCGCCGATACTTGGCGTACAGTCGCTCACGACTCCCGAGTCCAAGAGGCGCGAACCACCACGCCACATCGTGGTTGCCGGGCACGGTGATCACCCGGCTCACGCGCGCGGCAAGATCCAGAAACACGCGCGCCCGCTGGAACTCGCCGGCCCGCGCCCGCTGCGCGAGATCGCCGGACACAACCACGACGTCGTATCGCTCGCGCGCGATGAGCGCATCGAGGGCCTCGATCCGCTCCAACGCCGCCGGCCATCCGAAATGCAGATCCGACGTGTGGAGGATGCGAACTGCCACGCTCACACAATACCGAGCGTGGCGATCACCGCGTCGGCAAATTCATCCGTGGTGGCCGTGCCACCCAGATCATGCGGCAGCGTCCGCCGTTCCCGGATGGTCGCTTCCAGCGCGGCCCGGATGCGGTCGGCCCGGGTCACATCGCCGAGATGGTCCAGCATCATGCAGGCCGCCAGCGTGAGCGCCGATGGGTTGGCGATCCCCTTGCCGGCCAGATCTGGCGCGGTACCGTGCACCGCCTCAAAGATCGCGGCCTTGCTCCCGATGTTCGCCCCCGGCGACAACCCGAGACCCCCGACCAACCCCGAGATCTCGTCCGACAGAATGTCGCCAAACAGATTCGTCGTGACGATCACATCGTAGATCTCGGGTCGCAGCACGAGGTTCATGGCCATCGCGTCGACAATCTTGTCCTCGAACGCGATCCCCCGGTCCGCATACTCGGCCGCGATCCGCCGTCCAGTCTCGAGGAACAACCCCTGCGAGAACTTGAGGATGTTGGCCTTATGGACGAGCGTCACCTTGCGCCGATTATGCCGCACCGCATACTCGAACGCGAACCGGCAAATGCGTTCCGACCCGGCCCGCGTGATGAGCGCCACCGACTCGGCGGCCGCGTGCGGGTCGTCCTTGATCTTGATGTAGTGCTCGACGCCGACGTAGAGCCCCTCGGTGTTCTCGCGCACGAGCACGATGTCGACCTTCTCGAACCGTCCACCCTGCATGATCACGTGCGCCGGCCGCACGTTGGCGTAGAGGTCGAATGTCGTGCGCAGCGCCACGTTGATAGACCGGTAGCCGTCACCGACGGGCGTTTCTAGCGGGCCTTTGAGGGCGATGCCCGTGCGGGCGATCGCATCGAGCGTGCTTTGCGGCATCGGGTCGTGATGCTGCATGACGCCGGCCAGTCCCGCGAGGTGGGTCTCCCACGCGATGTCGGCGCCCGCCGCATCGAGGATACGCACCGTCGCCGCCGTAATGCCTGGACCGACCCCGTCGCCGGGGATCAGCACTACTGGTATGGCCATGGAGGCTAGGGCTGACCCAGTAAGTCGCCCAACCGGGTGACCAAGCTGGCGGTCGCGGCATCGGCCGTGCGCGCGGTGTCGCTCGTGACGTCGCCGGCCCACAGCACAAACGTCCCCTCGGCGTCTAACAGCGCGAGTCGGAGCACGGCCAGTTGGACCGGCGGTAGCGGCGGCGCGCCAGGTGGTGGCGGCGCCTCACCGGACGCGTCGAGCGGCGAGACGAAGCGGATCTCGACCGGCGCCAGCACGTATCGCGCGTTCTGCGCCGCGATGATGTTGCGGAGCTGCCCCGCCAACGGATCGTACAGCGGGTGACTGGGCTTCCAGAAATAGGGCAGCAGCTGCTGCTCGGAGATCTCGTCGGGACCCTGGATCATCCCGGCGCTCCGCGCGGCGGACCGGCGCAGTTGCTCCGGGAACACCCATTTCACCTTGTAGGCGTGGCCCTTGAGCGATTCCTCCATCAGGCTGTCGCTCTCCCGCAGGTAGTCGCGCGGGCTCTTCATCGCCGTCACCCATCCGAGCTTGTCGCCTGGCCGGATGTAGGCGATCGGGAGCAGCACGAGGTCCTTGCCCTCCATCCCGGACAGCGCATGTCCTGGGATCGGGTGGACCAGATTGGCCTTGCTGGCGGCGCCTTTCGCACCGCCGCCACAGGCGGCGACGCAACACATGGTTGCCGTGAACGCGGCGACAGTGCACACACGAACGGAAGCGCGCGGCAAAATTCGTCTCACCTGTGGTTTGTCTTGGCAGGTTGCGAGTCGCGTAATTCTAACGCCAATTTCCATCATGCGCTTCCCCCTCCGCGTCGCCGGATGGAGCTTCGTCGCCCTGGCCGGCGCCGGCTCGATCGCCATGTTGGCCCTCGCGCGCGGCGAGACCGTCAGCGCGGCCTGGCTCTTGACCGCGGCGATCGCCACCTACGCGATCGGATATCGCTTCTATAGTCGGTTCATCGCATCGCGCATCTTCGCCCTCGATGCGACCCGCGCCACGCCAGCCGTCCGGCACGACGATGGCCGCGATTACGTGCCGACGAATCGGTGGATCGTCTTCGGTCACCATTTCGCCGCGATCGCGGGACCCGGGCCGCTCGTCGGTCCCACGCTGGCCGCCCAGTTTGGATTCCTTCCCGGCGCGCTCTGGATCCTCATCGGCTGCGTCCTGGGCGGCGCCGTACAAGACTTCGTCATCCTCTGTGCCTCGATCCGCCGCGACGGCAAATCCCTCGGTACGATGGCCGCCGAGGAGATCGGTCCAGTTGCCGGATACACGGCGCTCGTCGCTGTACTCGGGATCATGGTCATTCTCGTCGCGGTCCTGGCCCTCGTCATCGTGAACGCCCTCAAGGCCAGCCCGTGGGGCACCGTGACGCTCGGCCTCACCATCCCGATCGCCCTCTTTCTCGGTATCTACTTGCGCTGGCTTCGTCCCCAGCGTGTGCTTGAGGCCACCGCCGTCGGCGTCGTCCTCCTCATCGGCGCGCTCTTTGCCGGCCGATGGGTCGCCGAGCAGCCAGCGCTGGCGGCGGTCTTTACGCTGAGCCCCAAGGCACTCGTCTGGTGGCTCATGGGCTACGGCTTCGCCGCCAGCGTCCTGCCCGTCTGGCTGCTCCTGGCTCCGCGCGACTATCTGTCGGCCTTCGTCAAGATCGGCGTCGTCCTCGCCCTCGCTGCCGGCATCTTCATTCTGTTGCCGCCGCTCCAGATGCCGCCTGTCACGCGGTTCGTGGACGGTACGGGGCCGATCTTCGCCGGCAAAGTCTTTCCCTTCGCGTTCATCACGATCGCCTGTGGCGCGATCTCGGGGTTTCACGCGCTCATCGCTTCGGGCACGACGCCCAAGATGCTCTCGTCCGAGCCCGATGCGCGGCCCATCGGTTACGGCGCCATGTGCCTCGAGTCGTTCGTGGCCATTCTCTCCCTCATCGCCGCCTGCGCGCTGACTCCCGGCATCTACTTCGCCATCAACGCGCCGGCCGCGCTCCTCGGCACCACCGTGCAGAGCGCCGCGGTGGCGGTCGGTCATTGGGGCTTCACCGTCGCGCCCGCCGACCTGACCGCGCTCGCGCACCAGGTTGGCGAGACCTCGCTCCTGTCGCGCACCGGCGGCGCGCCCAGTCTCGCCGTCGGCATGGCCCGCGTGTTCTCCGGTGTCCTCGGCCACTCGACGGCGATGGCGCTCTGGTACCACTTCGCCATCATGTTCGAGGCGCTCTTTCTCTTGACGACGCTCGACGCAGGGACGCGCGTCGGACGATTCATGCTGCAGGATCTGGGCGGGCGCGTCTGGGCGCCGCTCGGCCGCGTCGCGTGGTATCCCGCGGTCATCCTCTGCAGCGCGGTCTTTGTCGGCATCTGGGGGCTCTTTCTTTACCAGGGCGTGACCGATCCGCTCGGCGGCATCAACTCCCTCTGGCCGTTGTTCGGGATCGCCAATCAGCTGCTCGCGGCCATTGCCCTCTGCGTCGGAACGACCGTCATCCTGAAGTTGGGCACCGCGCGATACGCGCTGATCACGCTCGTGCCGCTGGTCTGGCTGGCCACCGTCACCGGCACGGCGGGGTGGCTCAAGATCTTCTCACCCGATCCGAGACTCGGATTCCTTGCCCACGCGCGCTCGCTCGCGACCGCACATGCGCCAAACGCCGCGCGGCTCGCGTTCAACGACCGACTCGACGCCGTCGTCGCGGGATGCTTCCTTGTCGCGGTGCTCGTGATTCTGGTGGAGTCCGTTCGCGTGTGGGCCCGCATGGTGCAGCGGCCCCAGTTGGTGCCCCTACCAGTGACGGAATCGTGAGCATCCTCGCCGTCTTGCGGGCGATCCTCGGCGCGCCCGACTACGAGCGCTACCTCGCCCACATGCGCGCGGCACACCCCGACGAGACGCCGCTCACACCCCGCGCGTTCGCGGCAGACCGTATGGCGTGCCGTTACGACCAGCCCGGCGGGCGATGCTGCTGATCTCCTCGTCGCCCAACGCGTGATCCGAGGCCTTGGCGGCCGCCAGAATCGTATCGACAAGCTCCGCGTCGCTCGCATCGTAGCCGTGATCGGCTAGCCACCACCGCACGTTGGCGTGGCCGGAGAAGGGCGCGACGCGCACCGATTGCGCGCGGCCCACGAGGCCGGCGGGGAACGCCGAGTAGACGTGGTCGGCAAGCCAGGCATCGCCGGCGGCGCGCGCCTTGGCGATCGCCGCTGCATGCACTCCCGTTCCCGTGGCGAAGGCGTCGTCTCCCACGAGTGGCTGTCCGGCGGGGATCGGCACACCATAAATGCGGGCCGCGTGCGAGGCATACGCTGGCACGCCCGTCAGATCGGCGTGGTGCGCGCCAAGCAGGCACAGGTTGAGGAGCAGGGTCTCCATCGCGACGTTGCCGACGCGCTCGCCCAATCCGAGGGCCGTGGCGTGGACGCGGTTCGCGCCGGCTTCGATCGCCGCAAGACAGTTGGCGAGCCCCAAGTCCCGATCGCGGTGGCCGTGCCAGTCAATGGCGACCTCGGGTCCCACCTGCGCGCGCACAAACCGCACGAGCCTGGAGACGCCGGCCGGCGTGGCGTGGCCGACGGTATCGCAGAGGCACACGCGCCGCGCGCCACTGGTGATCGCCGCGGAATGGAGGGCCGTCAGCGTCTCCGGGGACGTGCGCGTAGTGTCCTCGGTCACGAACATCGTCGCCTGCCCCGCGGTCACCGCGTACGACACGGCGGCCTCGACGCGCCGCAGCATGTCATCGAGCGTCCACCCTTCGACCGCCTGCCGAATGGGCGAGCTACCGATAAAGAGCCCGATTTCGATCGGCACGCCGGATGTCTGCGTGATATCAATGATCGGCCGGATGTCCTCGAGGATGGTCCGCGCCGCGCACGTCGCGGTGAGGGGCAGTCGGGCGGCCGCGATCTCGAGAGCCAGTGCCTGGACATCGGCCGTCGCGCGCACCCCGGCGGCGGGGAAACCGAGGTTGGCGGAGTGCACGCCGAGCGCGGCGGTCAGGTGGAGCAGGGTCCGCTTGTCGCCGACCGGGGGATCGATGACCGATGCGCCCTGGGCGCCGTCGCGGAGCGTCTCATCCTGTACGGCGACACGCGCACTGGCCCACTCAAACGTTTCTGCGCCAGCGGCAATATTCCAATCGAACAGCAACGTGGATCGGTCCATGGATCGTATCTTACTCTCGTGACGGGCATTTCTATGCGACCCACCACCCGGGTGCACACGGCCCTGGCCGATGCCCATGGCCGGCTGGCGGCGCGCGACGCGACGATCATCCGCTCGCAGGTCGCGGTGTCCGAGATCGCGGCGCCGACCGGCGAGGAGCAGCACCGGGCGGCCTGGGTTGCCCGCCGGTTCGCGCTGCTGGGGCTGACCGACGTGCGCACGGATCCAGCCGGCAACGTCATCGGCCGGCGTCCGGGGAGCCTAGTCGCGGCCGCCAACGCCGGCCGTGCGGTCGCGGTCTGCGCGCACCTGGACACCGTCTTCCCTCGTGACATTGCCGTGCGCGTGCGTTGGGACGGCGACCGCCTGCTCGGCCCCGGGATCGGCGACAACGGGCGCGGGTTGGCCGCTATGTTGGCACTCGCCGAAGAGATCGACGGGCAGCGCATCCGGACGGTGGCGCCGATCGACTTCGTCGCGACCACGGGCGAGGAGGGCTCGGGCGACCTTCGGGGCGCCAAGGCCTATTTCGCCGCGGCCGGCGATCCGTCGCTATCGGGCATCAGCGCCGCGATCGCCTTGGACGGCGCGGGCGATGAGCGCGTGGTGCACCGCGGCCTGGGCTCACGCCGCTTTCGTATCACCTACCGCGGCTCCGGCGGCCACAGCTGGGCCGCCTACGGCGTCGCCAATCCGATCCACGCGGCCGGCGAGGCGATCTCCAAGCTGGCGTCGGTCTCGGTTCCCAAGGACCCCCGCACGACGCTGAGCGTCGGCCGCATCGCCGGCGGCATTTCAGTCAACGCCATCGCCGACGTCGCCTGGCTCGAGGTCGACGTGCGCTCGACCTCACCGCGCATGATCGAACGGCTCGACCGCGAAGTCCGCCACGCCGCCCGCGCCGCCGAGCTCGAGGAGAACGCTCGCCGAGCCACGTCGACCCCGCCCCTGGCCTGCGAGATCGTCGTGATCGGCGACCGCCCGTGCGGCGATGTCCCCGCCGACCATCCGCTGGTGCTCTCGGCAATCGAGGCCACCCGCCTCATCGGCCGCGAACCGGAGCTCGCGACGGCATCCACGGACGCCAACGTCCCCATCAGCTTGGGCGTCCCCGCGATTGCGATCGGTGCCGGCGGCCGCGGCGGCGACGCCCACACGCCGGGCGAGTGGTTCGACAACACGGCGGGCACCCTGGGGATTGCCCGCGCCCTCACGATCGTGGTGACGGCGGCGGGATTGGCGTAAGCGGGCTAGCCCCGCTTCTGGTCGGCCCGGATCTCCGAGTGGTCACTGATCGTCACCGTCCCGTCGATCCCACTCACCACGGCCTCGTCCCCGACAAGCGAGTCGTGCAACGTCGCCCCCCGGATCTGCGACTTCACGCCCACGATCGTATCGTTGAGCCGTGACCCTTCGATCACGCTGCCCGCGCCGATCGAGACGTTGGGGCCGATCGTCGAGGCGATGATCTCCACGCCGTCCTCGATGTACACGGGATCGATGATTCTGGACCCGGGCCCGATGCCGTTGGGCGGCCGCCGCGCATGGCCGCGGTCGAGCATCGCCCGGTTGGTCTCGAGGAGGGTGTCGAGCTTCCCCGCATCGTACCACCCCTCGACATCGATGACCTTGAGCTTGGCCCCATGGTCGATCATGTACTGGAACGCATCGGTGAGATAGTACTCGCCCTTGTTCTTGGGCCGCCCGAGCACGTACTCGATCCCCTCGTAGAGCAGCTTCCAGTTCTTGATGTAGTACAGCCCGATGTTGGCCCGCTTGGAGATCGGCTCCGACGGCTTCTCCACGATCCGCGTCATGTAGCCTTGGGCATCGGTGACGACGACGCCAAAGCGCTGATAATCCTCGACCTCTTTGGTCCAGATGATCCCATCGGCCTCGGTGGTCCGCACGATGGACAGATCCGCATCGAAGATCGTATCAACAAAGATGATGAGCACCGGCTCATCGACGTACGGCCTGGCCAACGCCACCGCGCCGGCCGTCCCATCCTGCACTTCCTGCTCGATGAACACCGCGGGAAACGTGTAATGCTTCCGGGTATACGCCTCGACCCGCTCCTTGAGGTGTCCCGTGATGTAGATGACCTGGTCGATCCCGCCCAGGCTAGCGAGATCGTCGAGGATGTACGACATCACCGGCTTCCCCGCTACCTTGAGCATCGGCTTGGGCGTGACGTGCGTGTGGGGACGGAGACGCGTCCCTTTGCCGGCGAGCGGAATGATGACTTTCATGCGCGCCTCATGGCGCGCTCGTCCCTTCGCGCCCGTACTTGTCGCTCAACCGCACGACATCATCGAGGTGCGGCGTCGACGCCTCGAGCACATCGCAATCCGTGATGGCGATCATCTTGTGCACCGTCCCGGGCGTATTGTGATACGACTGGCCGGCCTTGAGCCCGACATCCCGCAGCACCCCGTCAATCTCGACGAGATACGTCATCTCGCCCGCCAGGAGATGAATCGTCTCTTCTTTGATGTTGTGATACTGCAGGGACAGCTCGTGCCCCGCCTTGATATGCAGAATTTTTCCGACATACTGCTCGCTGTGCGCCCAGATCGTCTCGTGCCCCCAGGGCTTGGGCACGACACGCACCGGACGGTGGCCGTGACTGCGTGACTCGGTCATGGGGAGAAACATATTCTCCCCATGCAGGGTCCGCGCCACCACGGCGGCGCTATCGTGCGCTCAACCGCTGACGCAGCGTCGCGAGGCGTCGCCGCACCGACCCGTCCATGAGCGTGTCTCCGTACCGCACTACGATCCCGCCAAGAATCGACGGGTCGACCGTGATGTGCGGCACGACGGTCTTCCCGATCGCGCGCGTGAGCTGCGCCGCGAGGGCGCGTTCGCCATCGCCACTCACGGGACGGGCCACCGTGACGTCGGCGTGCACCCGCCCCTCGACCTGGTCGAGCAACGCCATGTACTCCCGGGCAATCTCCGGGATGAGCATCTGCCGGCGATTGGCGACGAGGAGCTGAAGAAACCGCACCAGCAACCGCGGCAACCGGTCCTGAAACGCCTTGGCCAGCACGGCGTTCTTCTCAGTCGCCGACACG
>DATMNB010000076.1:0-11127 GCA_035569435.1 Gemmatimonadaceae bacterium | reverse complement strand
CCAGAATCACCGCTCCGATAATCCGCGTCTTCATGTGGCACTCCCCTCGGTGCTGCCTTTAGGTCCACGCGTCCGCAGCATGGTGTACACGACCGGAACAAAGAACAAGGTGGCAAACGTCGCCACCAACAACCCGCCGATCACCGCCCGTCCGAGCGGCGCGTTCTGCTCGCCGCCCTCGCCAAGCCCCAACGCCATCGGCAACATGCCGATGATCATCGCCAGCGCCGTCATCATGACTGGCCGCAACCGCTCATGCCCGGCCTCCAACGCCGCCTCGACCGCCGTGCGCCCAAGCGGACGCTGATCGTTGGCAAACGTGACCATCAGCACACTGTTGGCCGTCGCCACGCCCATCGCCATGATCGCCCCCATGAGCGATGGCACGCTGAACGTCGTCTGCGTCAGGAACAACGCCCACACGATCCCCGCCAACGCCCCCGGCAACGCCATCACGATGATGAGCGGATCCAGCCACGACTGAAAGTTGACGACCATCAGCAGGTAGACCAGCACGATCGCGAACGCCAGCCCAAACCCGAGCCCCGTGAACGCCGCGCGCATGCTCTGCACCTGCCCGCGGATGGCGATCGTCGTCCCACGCGGCAGCGTCTTCTGCACGTTGGCCACCACCTTATCGACGGCATCGGACACCCCGCCCAGATCGCTCCCGGACACGTTGGCGTAGATGTCGAACACCGGCTGCACATTGTAGTGTGTGACCACCGAGTACACGTTCCGCCGCGTCACGTTCGTCAGGTTGGCCAACAGCTGCGGCTCGGCCAGCGACCCCGCCGCATGCACCGGCGTCCGTCCCAGTTCCCCCATATCGGTGACCCGGGACTGCGGCGTCTGCACCACGAGCGGGTAGTTCACACCGTTCTGCGGATTGATCCAGTAGTTGGGCGACACCTGCACGTTTGAGCTCAGCGTGACGATCATGTCGTTGGCCACGTCGCGCTGCGACAGCCCGATCTGCTGCGCCTTGGACCGATCGACCGAGAGGAGTAGATCCGGCGCGTTGACCACTTGCGCCAGATGCACGTCGGCCGCCCCCGGGATCGCCCCGATCTTGCGCACCAGATCCATCGCGATGGGATAGTTCACCGGCCGGTTCCGCCCGACGACCTGCACGTCGATCGGCGCCGGCAATCCAAAGTTCAGGATCTGTCCCACGATGTCGGCCGGCTGAAAAAAGAACGACACGCCCGGGAAGTTGTGGCTCAACGTGCCGCGGAGCTTGTCCACGTAGTCGGCCGTCTTCCCCTTCCGCTCATCGCTCAGCGTGATGAGCAGCTCGCCATCCGTCGACCCGATCGTCGGGTTGTCGCTGAACGCCAGATCCAACCCCTGCCCGCCGATGCCGATGTTATCCAGCACAACCTTGAGATCGCCGGGCGGAATGACCTGTCGGATCTGGCGCTCCACACCGGCCACGATCTGCTCGGTCTCCTCGATGCGCGTCCCCGGCGGCGCCCGCACGTGCAGCCGGATCTGTCCCCCGTCGACCGACGGGAAGAAGTCCCGCCCGATGAACGGCACCAGCAGAAACGACGCCAACACGCCGCCGATAAACAGGCCCGAGGTGAGACGCCGATGCGTCACCGCCGCCAGCAATGCCGCGTCGTAGCGGCGCCTGAGCGCCTCGAACATCGCCTCGAACCGCCCGAACAGCTTCCCAAACCACCCCGTCCCGGCCGGCGAGTGCTTGGCGGCGGCCGGTTGCCCTTCCGCTTCACCCTCGAAATGCTGGCCATGCCCCCGCTCAGCGATCAGCGCGTACTTCACCAGCGTCGGCACGAGCGTCCGCGACAGCAGGTACGACGCCAGCATGGCGAAGATCACCGCCAGCGCCAACGGCGCAAACAGGAACCCGGCCACTCCGGGCAGCGCGAGGATCGGCACGAACACGATGCAGATACAGAGCGTCGACACAAACGTCGGCACCGCGATCTCCGACGCCCCCACCAGAATCGCGTTCTCGACATCCTTCCCTTGGTCCGCGTGTCGATGGATGTTCTCGATCCCCACCGTGGCGTCGTCGACGAGAATCCCGACCGCCAGCGCAAACCCGCCCAACGTCATCGAGTTGATCGTCTCGTGCAGCGCTCCGAGCACGATCACCGAGGTCAGAATCGCCAGCGGGATCGACAGCGCGACGATCAACGTGCTCCGCCAGCTGCCGAGAAAGAGCAAAATCATGATCGCCGTGAGACACCCAGCGATCACGCCCTCGCGAATCACCCCCGCCACCGCCGCCCGCACAAACACGGACTGATCCCCGAGCAGCTCCGCGTGCAACGTCGGCGGCAACGTCGCCATGATCTGCGGCAACCGCGCCCGCACGCGCGACACGACGTCGAGCGTCGACGCGTTCCCCGCCTTGAGGATGGTCAACAGCGCGCCGCGCTGCCCGTTCTGCCGCACGATACTCTGCTGGACCGCGTACCCGTCGCGCACCTGCCCCACGTCGCGCAGGAAGACCGTCGCCCCGTTCACCTGCTTGACCGGCAAATCGTTCAGCGCCTGCACGATGTCGGGCGCCGAGTTGAGGTGCACCTGGTACTCGCGCGTCCCGAATTTGGCCGTGCCCGCGGGAAGGATCAGGCTCTGCGCATTGACCGCGTTGGACACGTCATTGGGCGAGATGCCGTTGGCGTACATCGCCCGCGGATCGAGATCGACCATGATCTGCCGGACCTTCCCGCCATACGGCAACGGCACCTGCGCGCCCTGGACCGTCGCCAGTTGCGTGCGCATGAAGTTGTAGCCGAGGTCGTAGATGTCCTGCTCCGACAGCGTCGTGCTCGAGAGCGCCGCTTGGAGCACCGGCACGTTGGACGCGTTGAATCGCACGATGAACGGCGGCGTCGTCCCCTGCGGCGCGATGCGCAGGATCGTCTCCGAGATCGCCGACACCTGGGCGATGGCGCCGGCGATGTCCGTCCCCGGATGGAAGAACACCTTCTCGATGGCGTACCCGGTCAGCGACTCCGACTCCATATGCTCGATGTTGTCGACCGTCGTCGTCATCCCGCGCTCGTGCGGCGTGATGATCGTCCGCTCCATGTCCTCCGGCGACAACCCGGCGTACGTCCAGATCACCGTCACGACCGGGATGTCGATCGACGGGAAGATGTCCGTCGCCATCTTGCCGAGCGTCACGACCCCGAAAATCAGGATCAGCATCGCCATGACGATGAACGTGTACGGCCGCTTGAGCCCTAACTGAACTATCCACATACGCGCGTCACCAATGCCTCAGAGAGTACCCTCAGCGACACTCCAGCCTGGTAGCGCAACGGCCTCGGCCGCGACCACGCCACCGCACCAGGGTGCCCCGAAAGCTCACCGCGCCCGTCGGCACGGCCAATGTTCAGACTTTCGTCGAGATGTGCGATTCTTTCGGCACGCGCGTATTACGATGACGCGCAGTTACGCACTGGCGACTTCGGCCAACACCACGGCCGGCGGCGCGTCACGCTCGGCCCGCCGCACGCCACGCCAGACACCGGGCGACAACATATGGCGTCGCGTGAACTGCCGGATGAAATACCCGGCGCTGTCATAGCCAACCGCCGCCGCGATCGCCTGCAGGGGCTCGTCGCTATCGAGCAACAGTCGCTCGGCTTCGCGCATGCGCCGCTCGATGATCCACTGCAACACCGTCCGCCCCGTCTCTTCGCGAATCGTATGCGTGAGATGCGCCGCCGATCGCCCAACGGCCTTGGCCACATCACTCAGCCCGATCGGCGACCGATAGCGCCGCTCGATGACGTCGAAGACATCGCGCACCAACCGTTGCCGCGCCGCCGCATCGGGCGCCACAAACGGCGCACAGGCCGATGTGAGCCGGGCCACTTCCGTCAGCATGAGACTGAGCAACGGCGGGATCGCCGACTGGTCGACGCTCGTGTCGGTCTCGAGCTCCTCGCTCAACATGCCGAGGACCGTTGCCAACCGCTCCATCTGCGCGGCGTCCGCCTGGAACCCCCGCACCCCGTCGGTGCTCGCCAGGAGCGTCGCCGGCAGCCCTCGCGGCCGCGCCGTCAAACAGTGCGCGATCGGATACCGGGCAAACGACACGATCCAGAACGTCGACGTCCCCAGCGACCGCGGATCAAAGTGCGACCCGGGCGGATAGAGATACACATCCCCCCGTGAATGCCCAACCGCCTCCTCCGCCGCCACGACGCGCTGGCACTCTGGCCCATCGATCACAACGAGCGTGTGCCGCTGCACAGGCGTCGGCGGAAACAGGACCGGCCCGCCCCGCTCCCGACGCCATAGCTGCACACTGGCCCGCACCGAATTGCCTAGGGTCGCCATGGAAACCTAGAAATCGACGATTCGTGCGGTTGGTTCCGGCGCTGTTAGCCCTTACAATTGTGGACAATGGCAACCCGCATCGACGAGACGGTGACGGTCCACGCGCCCATTGACCGCGCGTGGGAGATCCTGACCAACTTGAGCGTCCTTGCCACCTGCGTGCCCGGGGCGGAGCTGATCAGCTGCCCCGAGCCTCGCTCGGTGCTGGCTCGCCTGGGTGCCTACAACGCCAGCGCCCGCGTCGCCGACCGCAACGACACCACGCGCGCCCTCCGCCTGATCGCCGCCGCCCGCGCCGCCACCGGCCCGTCCGCCGCGGCGTCCCTGACCCTCTCGCTCCGCGCGCGCCCCGACGGCGCCACGACGCTGGAGCTGGAGGGCGACATCGATCTGATCGACAGCAGCATCAAGTCGATCCCCACCGCGACGATCCGCGCCTTCACCGAGACCCTGCGCACCCGCCTCGCCGGCCCGGTCCCCACGGTGACCAAGACGCTGCCCGGCGTGACACCGTCCTCGCCGCACGCGGCCGTCCCCTCCCTCGCCACCACCGGCACGATGCCGGCCTACCGCCCCACCCGGCCGTCGACCCAGACGCCCGTCCGCCCCGCGACCCCGATCACCAGTCCGACGGTCCCGTCACCCGCCGCCCCCGCCGCGGAGGCCCCCATCGAGCCCCAAGACCCCGCCTCGGCGCTCGACGCCGTCCGCGGCTGGCTCTCCACCCGGCGCGACAAGCGCGACGGCTGACCGCATGCGCTACGGCGTAATCGGCGCCGGCGGCGTGGGAGGATACTACGCCGCTGCCCTCGCGCGGGGCGGCCACATCGTGCACCTGCTGGCCCGCGGCCCCCATCTCGACGCCATCCGCCGCCAGGGCGGCCTCGCCGTCCGCACCCCGACGGAACAGTTCACCGTCGATGTCCACGCCAGCGACGACCCGGCCAGTCTCGCCGACACCGATAACATCATCGTCGCCGTCAAGAGCTACTCCCTCCCCGACATCGCCTCCACGCTCAACGCCGCAGCCGCCCGCGGCGAGACGATCGTCCCATTGCTCAACGGCGTCGACACCGCCGACCGCCTCATCGCCCTCGGCGTCCCCCGCGAGTCGATCGTCGCCGGCACGACCTACATCTCCGCCGCCCGGACCGCCCCAGGCCTCATCGAGCGCACGAGCCCGTTCGTCCGCATCGTCGTCGGAGAGCTCGACCCCGCCCTCCACGACAACCCCCGCACCTGGCAGGTCGCCTCCGATTTCCGCGACGGCGGCGTCGACGCCACGGTGAGCGACACGATCGCCGTCGAGCTATGGCGCAAGTTCTTCTTCATCGCCCCAATGGCCGCCACCTGCGGCCTCGCCCGCCGCGCCGTTGGCGGCGTCCGCGAAGCCCCATTGGGCCGCCTCCTCATCGAGCGCGCCACCCGCGAAGTCGTCGCCCTCGCCATCGCCAAAGGGATCCCGGTCCGCCCCGATGAGGTCGACCGCGTCCTCAAGAGCATCGACGCCACGGCGCCCACAACCAAGCCAAGCTTCCTATTGGACCTCGAGCGCGGCGGCCCCACCGAGCTCGATCTCCTGAGCGGCACCGTCTCCCGCCTGGCCCGCGCGGCCGGCGTCGAGACGCCGGTGCACGACACCGCCGTGGCCGCGCTCAGCCCGACTGGTGCCCCTGCGAGTGTTCCTACTGCCGCTGGTCCGGCGTAATCCCTACCGCCTTGGCATCGAGCTGCTTGTAGTCCGCGGGCACCACGAACACCGACGGATCCACGGCCCGCCGCTCCACCCGTGTCGCGACCATGTCGACACTCGACTGCCCCGCGTGCACCGAGCTGACCTTGAGCGGAAAGAACCCGTTCGCCAGCGTCACCGTCTCGAACCCCATCCCCGCGCCCTGCCGCGGCAGAAAGAAATTCCCCATGCCGTGCGCCGCGCACACCGTGCCCTGGTGGTCACCGTTGGTCACGAGGTAGTTGTCGCACGCAATCCCAGCGATCGTCTCGTGTGTCCCCGTCGCCTTGACCGTGGGCTTGGTTTGCTCTGACGACTTGGCCAGCGAGTCCAGCGACGTAGCCACGTACATGTGCGCGCTGACGACCATCGCCATCACCATCCGGCTCGTCTGGTCATAGATCAGCGCCGGCTGGGACGCGTCCATGCCGTCGCCGCCGCCGATGTCCATGCGGACCTTGGTGCCCTTGGTCTGGTACACCATCGTGATCGGCTTCCCGGTACTCCCGGTCAACTGATACGTCACCGCCCCCTCGAATGACCCCTGGGCCCCGGCCGGCCCAGCCACTGCGAGGAGCGCAACTAGCAAAACGTGCAGACGACGATCCATTATGCTCTCCAATGAGTCCCCGACACAGACGAGGCAACCTACAAATTTGTCTCTTTATTTACACCCCGGCGACCCGATGTGCCCTACCTTCTAGCGCCGTGACCCCTCTGCGTCTCACGATCCTGGCCGCCTGCGTCGCGCCCGCCGTCGCGATCGCGCAGTCCCAGGGTCCTGTCTTACCATCCACCCCGACGCTTCACGACGTTGTGGCCTTTGCCGTCGCCAAGAACCCCACCATCGTCACCGCCCGCCTCCACGTCGACTCGGCCCACGCCGAGAAGCGCATCGCCCACGAATTCGAGAACCCGTCCGCATCGGTCATCCCAGGCGTCCCCTTCCAGTACGGCTTGTCCGATGACATCGACCTGGGCCCCAACCGCCATTATCGCATCAAGGCCGCCCAGCTCGGGTTGAGCGCCACGCGCTACTCGCTCTACGACACGCAACGCACAGTGGTCTTCACCGTGCGCCAGGCCTTCTTCGACCTCCTCCTCGCCGAAGCGCTCGATTCCGTCGCCGTCGACACCCGCACGATCTTCACGCAACTGCTCGCCGCCGACTCCGCGCGACTCCGCAACGGCGACGCCCCGGAAGCCGACGTCGTCACCAGCGAGTTGAACCTCGCCCGCGCCGACGCCAACGTCGCCCGCGCCCAAGCCGCCGTGCGCTCGGCGCGGCTCGGGCTGCAACTCCTCATGGGCATCCCCAAACCCGATACGGCATTCCCCGTGCACGGGAGCCTCCGCTTCGAGACCGTCGGCGTCCCCGCCGACCGCCCCGACAGTCTGCTCCTCGTTGCCGAGTCCGCACGCCCCGACATCAAGAGCGCCGACCAGCAGCTCGACCAGAGCCGGGCCCTCCGCGAGCAGACCTCGTGGCTTCTCCTTCCGATCCCGAACTTCACCCTGACGTGGCAGCCCACGCAGCCGTATCAGGTGGACTTCCCCTTTGGCCACAGCTCGCACTTCACGTTGGGGATCACCATGCCCGTCCCGCTCCTCAACCAGTACGGCGGGGAGCGCGAGAAGGCCAAGGCCGGCGTCGCCGTCGCCAAGGTCAACGACATCGAAACCAAGCGCCAAGCCCTGAGCGATGTCATCCAAGCCGCCGACTCCCTCCGCTCGGCGACCCTGCTTGCCCGCCGCTACCAAGGGGGCTTGCTTGAGAAGACCCAGCAGGCCGTCGAGCGCGCCCGCTATGCCTACGGCCGTGGCGCAATCTCTCTACTCGACCTCCTGGACGCCATCCGCACCAACCAGGACATTCGGACCGAATACTTCACCGCCGTGCACGACTATTGGGTCGCCGCCTTCTCTCTCGACCGTGCGGTCGGGCGCGACTTGGTCCCCGACGAGGCATCGCCCCAATGACGCTTGGACGTGCGCTCGCCGCTGTCACCTGCCTCGTCGCACCGTGCCTGGTAAGTGTCGCGTGCAACAAAGGCGCATCGGCCGACACGCCAGCCACCAAATCCACGACCGCGGCGCTCCCGCCCGGCGTCGTCCAACTCGAGCCGCCCGAGATGACCCAGATCTCGGTCGACACCGTGCGCGTCCGCACGCAGCGCGTCGTCGCCACACTCCCGGCGCAGCTCCTGCTCGACGAGAACAAGACCGTCCGCGTCCTCTCGCCGGTGGCGGGACGCATCCGCACGCTCGACGCCCAACCGGGCGACCTCGTGCGCGCGGGCCAGGCCCTGGCCCACATCATCTCCAGCGATCTGGCCCAGTCTCAGAGCGACCGCGCCAAAGCCGTCGCCGCGAGCCAGCAATCGTCCACGGCCCTCGTCCGCGCCGAAAGCCTGTACGTCCACAAGGTCATCGCCCTCAAGGACCTCCAGCAGGCCCAGGCCCAAGCAGAATCGGATAAGGCCGAACTCAACCGCGCCGATCAACGCGTCCGCCAACTCGGCGCCGGCGAGAGCATCGAGGGCGACTTCATCCTCAAGGCGCCACTCGGCGGTGAGATCGTCGACCGCCAGGCCAACCCCGGCCAGGAAGTCGTCGCCAACGGCCCCGCCACCCTGTTCACGATCTCCTCGCTCGAGACCCTCTGGCTCACCGCCCAGGCGTATCAGCAGAACCTCAACCAGGTGCACCGCGGCCAGCACATCGTCTTCACCACGCAAGCCACGCCCGACCGGCGCTACGATGCCGTGGTGACCTACGTCGGCGGCGCGCTGGACTCCACCACACGCACGGCCATCGTGCGCGCGGTCCTCGACAACCCCGGCCGCCAGCTCCGCGCCCAGACGTTTGGCGAGGTCCGGCTCTACGCCGCCGACAGCTCCCACATCCCCACCGTGCCCGTCACGGCCCTCGTCACGTCCGGGCCTGAGACGGTAGTGTTCGTCCAGATCGGCACCAACCGCTTTGCCCGCCGCCCAGTCACCGTGACGAGCGACGATGGCGACATGGCGGCCATCAGCGACGGCCTGCAACCCGGCGACCTCGTGGTGACGCGCGGCAGCATCCTGCTGCAAGGCCGTCTGACGCAGGGCTCGTAGGAGACCGCCGGCCGTGCTGCGCCGCCTCATTCGTTTCGCCCTCCGCCAGCGCCTCCTCATCTTGGGCGCCGCGGCCCTCCTGGCGGTCCTCGGCGTCCGCTCGTATCTGGCCCTCGACGTCGAGGCGTTCCCCGACGTCGAGGACGTGCACGTCGAGATCATCACCCTCTGGGAAGGCCACGCCGCCGAGGAGACCGAGCGACTCGTCAGCCTGCCCATTGAGCGGATCCTGAACGGCATTCCCAACCTGACCGACATCCGGTCGATCTCGATGTTCGGGCTGTCGGACATCGTGATGACGTTCCAGGACGGCACCGACGAGTACTTCGCCCGGCAGCAGACGCTGGAGCGCCTCCAACAAGTGACGCTGCCCAACGGCCTGCAGCCGTCGATGCAGCCTCTCACCAACTCGCTCAGCGAGATCTACCGCTACACGATCCGCAGCAACCTTCCGCTGACCGAGATCAAGGCCATCGACGAGTGGGTCATCGATCCGGCCTATCGGTCCGTCCCCGGCGTCGCCGACGTCGTCTCGTTTGGCGGACAGGAAAAGCAGTATCAGATCGACGTCGACCCGGCGCGGATGCTCGCCTACGGCGTGAGCCTCCCCCAGGTCGAGCAGGCCGTCGCCAATGCCAACGCCAACGCGGGCGGCGGCTATCTCCTCCACGGCTACGAGCGCCAGGTCATCCGCGGCGTCGGCGTGTTCGCCTCGATCGCCGATATCGAAGGGGTCACCGTCACGACGCGGAACGGCACGCCGGTCCGCGTCTCCGACATCGGCGTGACCCACATCGGCGGCGCCCCGCGCGAGGGCATCGTCGCCAAGGACTCGGCCGACGACGTCGTGGAAGGCATCGTCCTCCTGCGCAAAGGCGAGAACGCCGTCAACGTCGTCAACCGCGTGAAGGCGATGACCGAGCAGCTGAACACCTTCCGGCTTCCGAAAGGCGTCCAACTCAAGGCGTTCTACAATCGCTCCGACCTCGTCACCCACACGGTCAGCACCGTCAGAGAGAACCTGGCCACCGGCGCCACGCTGGTGATCATCATCCTGCTCATCTTCCTGGGCGATCTCCGGAGCGCCCTGGTCGTGGCCACGGTCATTCCGTTCTCGCTCCTGATCGCGTTCACCCTGATGGACCTGCGGCACATCGACGCCAACCTGATCTCGCTCGGCGCCGTCGACTTTGGCCTCATCGTCGATGCCGCGGTCGTGATGGTCGAGGCGTACGTGGTCCGCATGGCGCTCTCGCCGCCGCCCACCGCCGAGCAGCTGAGAGCCGAGCACGCCGCCGGATACGAGGGGGCGGGGGAGCACGTGGACTTTGCCCACCGCGCCGACGTCGAGAAGCGGAACCTCATCGCAAACGTGACGGAGGCGATGGGGCACCCCATGCTCTTCTCCGTCTGCTGCGTCGTCACCGCCTTCATCCCGATCTTCACCTTCCAGCGGGTCGAGCGGCGCATTTTCTCGCCGATGGCCTACACGCTGACGTTCACCCTGCTCGGCTCCCTGCTGCTGTCGCTAACGCTGATCCCGGTCCTCGCCAGTTTCCTGATCCGCCCCAAGCCCGGCGGCGTCGAGGCGCAGGAAACCCGCGCCACCCGCGCGTTGCATCGCTACTTCACGCCCTTGCTCCAATGGTCCCTGGAGAACGGGCGGGTGGTCATCGCGATCGCCGTGACCGGCCTCGTCATCGCGCTCGCCCTGGGCTCCACGCTCGGCACCGAGTTCATCCCGGAGTTGGACGAAGGCAACATCTGGCTGACCGTCACCATGCCCGTCGGCATCTCGATCGACCAGAGCAAGACGTACGAGCGCCAGATCCGGAACACGCTCCTCTCGTATCCGGAGGTCACCCAGATCGTCACGCAGCTCGGCCGCCCCGATGATGGCACCGACCCCAAAGGCCCCAACAACATCGAGATCCTCGCCGACCTCAAGCC
>DATMNB010000075.1:0-43552 GCA_035569435.1 Gemmatimonadaceae bacterium | reverse complement strand
CCGAGCCGGATCTCCGCCCCCGCTGCCGCTGCGTCCGCCGCCAGCACCGGCTCGAACCGGGTCCGGTCGAGGATGTAGCCGACGTCGCCGTGCGCCACGGGGACGCTCGTGCCGTCCGGCGCCCAGAACTCGACGCGCGCGATCCGACGCGACACCCAGGAAGCCCCAGTCGGGTCGAGGAATTCGCCCAGCCCGCGCGAGCCCACACCCTCGCCGCACCGCACCGGCGCCCCCCCCGCCCGATCGCGCTCGACGAGGAGCACGTCAAACCGTCCGCCGGCAGCCGCCTCACGGGCGGCGACGAGGCCGCCAGGCCCGCCGCCGACGACGAGGACATCGACCAGTGGCACGACGGTCACGCGCTCGTCATCTCCAGTGCGCCGACCGGGCATGGGTCGATGCACTTCCGACACCCGGTGCACGTGACCGCGTCGACGTGCAACCCATCGCGGTGGAGCGTGATCGCGCCAGGCGGACAGAGGGGCAAGCACAGGCCGCACGCGTCGCACCGTGCCAATTCGACGACGGCGATCGACTCCGATTTCCGCATGTGCGGGAGATGCACGCGCGACGAACGATGTGTCAAGCTCTAGGCTTGATCGTCATTGCCACACGGGCTAGGTTAACGCCCTACCCCAGAGTGGGATTACACATAAAATAGATGCGATAGATGCGCTGGCCCTTTTCGAAGACGGGATCGCGATCCCTCTTTCCCGCGAACGCGATCGCCGTCGATCTCGGGACCGCTAACACACTCGTCTACGTCAAAGGCGAAGGCATCGTCCTGAACGAGCCGTCCGTCGTCGCCATCGACCGCGAGACGAAGAAGATCAGAGGAGTGGGGCTCGAGGCCAAGCGGATGCTCGGCCGCACGCCGGACGGCATCCTCGCCGTGCGCCCGATGAAGGACGGCGTCATCGCCGACTTCGACGTCACGGAAAAGATGCTCCGCTATTTCCTGACGCTCATCATCGAGAACCACGTGTTCAAGGTGAAGCCGCGGGTCATCGTCTGTGTCCCCTCGGGGATCACCGAGGTCGAGCGCCGCGCCGTCCGCGACTCGGCCCTCGGCGCCGGCGCCAAGGAAGTGTTCATGGTTGCCGAACCAATGGCCGCGGCCATCGGCGTCGGGTTGCCGGTCGAGACGCCGACCGGCAACATGGTGATCGACATCGGCGGCGGCACGACCGAGATCGCCGTCATCGCGTTGTCGGGGATCGTCAGCGATACGTCGATCCGCACGGGCGGCGATGAGCTGGACGTGGCCATCGTCCAGTTCATGCGCAAGAACTACAACCTGCTGATCGGCGAGCCGACCGCGGAGCTGATCAAGATCAACATCGGCTCCGCCGCGCCGGTGGGCGAGGAGCGCGAGATGGAGGTCAAGGGCCGCGACCTCGTCTCGGGGATTCCCAAGACCGTCCGCGTGCACTCGGCCGAGATCCGCGAAGCGATCCAGGAACCCATCCAGCAAATCGTCGACGCCGTGCGCCGGGCGCTCGAGATCACGCCGCCTGAGCTGGCCAGTGACATCGTCGACCGCGGAATCGTCATGACCGGCGGCGGGGCGCTGATTCGCGGGCTCGACCTGCTCCTCAGCCAGGAAACATCCCTGCCGATCCACGTCGACGAGGATCCGCTCACGTGTGTCGTTCGCGGTACCGGCCGAATCCTCGACGACGAAGAGAAGTACTGGTCCGTCCTGAGCAGTTGAGCTGACGCGTGGCCCGCGCCGTCACCAGCGGAACGCGCACAGATGTCGTCCTCCTGATCATCAGCGGCGCCATGGCGCTCGCGGCGATCGCCATGCCGGCGAATCTCCGCGACCCACTGGCGGCGTTCCTGCGCCGCACGATCATCGCGCCGCTGGTCGTCATCCAGGGCAAAGCCGAGTTGGCCCGGCAGGCCCTCGTGCGCCACGACGCCGAGACGGCGGCCCGCGACAGTGTCGTCCTCAAATCCCTGCTCGTCCCGGGGCTCGAAGCCGAGAACGAGCGCCTACGCCGCACGCTTGGGCTGGGCCACGCCCTCAAGTGGGGGTTCATCCCGGCCGAAGCGCTCCGCGGCCGCACGCCGGGCGAAGACTTCACGATGACCCTCACCGCGGGCTCCAAGGCCGGCGTCCGGCCGTTCAGCGCGGTCATTGCCCCCGAGGGACTCGTCGGCATGGTCGAGTCGACCGACCCGACCACGTCGCAGGCCATCTCCTGGGCGCACCCGGATTTCCGCGTCAGCGCCATGACCGCCGACGGCGGCGCGTTCGGGATCGTCAAGGCATACCAGGGCGCGGGCGGGGACCGCTACCTCCTCGAGCTGTCCGGCGTCCAGCTGAGCACCACCCTGGCGCCCGGGACGCCCATCGTGAGCTCCGGGGTCGGCGGCGTCTATCCGCGCGGGATCCCCGTGGGCACGATCACCCGCGAGCTGTCGACGTCCGAAGGCTGGGCCCGCACCTACCTCCTGCGGCCCGCGGTCAAACCCCAGGACATTTCGTCGGTCCTCATCGTCGAGCCCCGCCGGGCGACCGCCGGCATCCAGTCGGTCTATGCCGCCGCCGCCGACTCCGCGGCCCGCGCTGACTCCGCGGCGGCCGACTCGGCAGACGTGCCGGCGCCCGACTCGACCCCTCCGGCTCCCAAGCGCGGAGGCGCGGCCCCATGACGGTGAATGGGGTCCTCCGGACGACGATCGCGATTGTGATCCTCATCCTGCTCGATTTCTCGGTCCGGCCGCTCCTCGGTTGGCGGGCCGAGATCGACTTTCGGATCATTGCCCTCCTGTTGGCGGCCGTCCGCATGCGCCCCGGCTCGGCGGCGGTCGTCGGGTGTATCATGGGGCTCATCGCCGACTCGCTTACGCCGCATGCGTTTGGTGCCGGCGCGCTGGCGATGACCGTCGTGGGATATATGGCGTCCTGGCTCAAGGCTGTGTTCTTTGCCGATAATTTGGCGCTCAATGGCTTCTTCTTCTTCGCTGGCCGTTGGGCGTTTGCGATCGTGTACGTCCTGGCCGCCCATCAGGCCAATGGCGTCGAGTTGGTGCAGCAGCTCCTCATCTGGGCGCCGCTCTCCGCTGCCGCGACCGCGGCGGCCGGCGTGGTGCTCCTCGTCCTGCTGCGTCCCTTACTGGAGCCGGCGACGGCTTAGGACTCTCGGTCTCCAGGGATGAGCTTTCACCCGAACGACGTCGCCCGTCGCGCCCGCTACGCCTCCATTGGTCTCTTCGGGGCGTTCCTCGTCTTGCTCGGTGCGTTCTTCAAGACGCAGGTGCTGCAGAACGCCCAGTATGTGCTGCAGAGCGAGACCAACCGACTGCGCGAAGTGCCGTTGCCGGCCCCACGGGGCATCATCTACGATCGCGACGGCCGGGTGATCGCTGAGAACGTGCCCGGGTACTCGGTGTCGATGCTGAGCCCGACCGCGGACTCGCTCCGGGCCGTCCTCCGCCGTCTCTCGGGGACGATCCCGCTCAACTCCGATCAGATCGACGCCGCCGTGCGGCGCTACCATCGGGCACCGAATCGCCCAACGGCGGTTCTGAGCGATGCACCGTTTGACGTCGTGTCAGTGCTGGAAGAGCATCGGGTGCAGTTCCCCGGGCTCATCATCCAGTCGGCGCCCAAGCGGCACTACCCCGACGGTGCCGTCGTCGCGGCCCTCGTCGGCTATACGGGCGAAATCACGGAAGCCGAGCTCAACGCACGGGCCTTTCGCGGCTACAAATCCGGCCAGCAAGTCGGGAAGGGGGGGCTTGAAAAGCAGTATGAGGACCGACTCCGGGGCAAGGAAGGGACGCGGTTCGTCGAGGTGGACGCGCGCGGCCGAGTCGTGCGCGATGCCGGTGCGCGTCAGGACATCCTTCCCGAAGGCGCGCAACCGCTCTACACGAATATCGATCTCGACCTGCAGCGCTTTACGTCGGGTTTGTTTGGCGACTCGCTCCAAGGCGGCGCGATCGCCATCGAGCCCACGACCGGGGCCGTGCTCGCCCTGTACAGCGCGCCCTCGTTCGACCCCAACCGGTTCATCGGCGGCATTCCGGCCGACTACTGGCGCGACCTGAACAACGATCCGCGCCGGCCACTCTATAACAAGGTCATTCAGGGCCGCTATCCGCCCGGCTCGACCTGGAAGCTGGCTACCGCCACGTGGGCGCTCGAGAATCACATCGCCACGCTCGACGAGACGATGCCCACGCCGTGCACCGGCGGTTTCCAGTTTGGCAACCGATACTATCACTGCTGGGACCCCAAAGGGCATGGCAACCTGACGCTGGCGCACGCGATCGAGAAGTCGTGCGACGTCTACTTCTATCAGCTGGGCCTCAAGATCGGCCTCTCCCGACTCATTGCCGGCGGGGTGGCCCTCTCGTTCCGGGATCGCACCGGAATCGATCTGCCCAACGAGTCGCCGGGGTATTTCCCGTACTCCCTCGACTACTACAATCGCCTCTACGGGCCGCGCGGGTACAGTTCGTCGGTCGTGCTCAATCTGGCGATCGGCCAGGGTGAAAACTCCCAGACCGTGGCCAGCATGGCGCGGTTCTACACGGCGCTGGCGACGAACGGCATGGAGGCCAAGCCGACGATCGTGCGCAAGTCGGAGCCCGATCGGACGCGGATCTTCACCCTCGACTCGGCGCAGTTCCGCGGTCTCCGCGCGGCGTTGGCCGGCGTCGTGGCCACGGGCGGCACGGCGGCGGCCTCGCAGATTCAAGGGATCGTGCTCGCCGGCAAGACCGGGAGCGCCCAGAACACGCAGGACCCGCTCCACACACACGCCTGGTTCGTGGGATTTGCGCCGGCCGATCAGCCCAAGATCGTCGTGGCCGTGCTGCTCGAGTTTGGCGGACACGGCGGACACGCGGCGCGGCTGGCGTCCAAGATCATCGAGCACTACCTGAAGGTCGCGCCCGCCTCCCAAGTCCAGACGGAAGGCTGACGTGGATCGCCGCGCCATCCCAGACTACCCGACGGTCGCCCTGGCTCTGCTCCTGTCGATCTACGGCATTCTCATGGTGTACTCGGCTGGGCAGACCGACGCGCCCAACGTCGCCCAGCGGCTCTGGCACTACCAGGTCGTCTGGCTGTGCATCGGGCTGCTCTGCGCGTTCGTGGTCAGCCGGGCCTCCGTGCGACTCATGGAGTGGGCGGCATGGCCGACCTATCTGGCCGTTCTGTGTATCTTGGCCTTGCTTCCGATCTTTGGCTCCGGCGCCGGAACGGCGGCGAGCAGCTCGGCTTGGCTCACCATTCATGGCCACCGCATCGGCCAGCCGTCGGAGCTGGCCAAGCTCGCCGTGGTCCTCATGCTGGCCCGAACGTTGGCGGCCCGCAAGGACGCGCCCAAGAGCCTCCTCGAGCTGTGGCAGCCGGCGCTCGTGGTGGGGATCCCCTGGATCTTTGTCTTTCTCCAGCCCGACCTCGGAAGCAGCATCGTGTTCATCGGGATCTTCTTCGCCATGCTGTTCTGGTTTGGCGTCCCGTGGCAGCTGCTGCTCCTTGTCGCCAGCCCCGGGATCAGCTTGATCCTGGCGTTCAGCACCGGCATTTGGACCGCGTGGTTCCTGGTGCTCATCGCCCTCGTGTGGGCGTACAAGCCGTATCTCTGGGAAGGGGTCACCGTCGTCCTGGCCAACGTGTTCATGGGCATCGCGGCGCCGTTGCTCTGGGACCATTTGAAACCCTACCAGCGCAATCGCCTGCTGGTTTTTCTCGACCCATCGAGCGATCCCCGCGCTTCCGGCTATCACGTGATTCAATCCCAGGTGGCCATCGGCTCGGGTGGCTGGCTCGGCAAGGGGTTCACGCTGGGCACCCAGAAACGCCTCGCCTTCCTCCCGGCGCAGCACACCGATTTCATCTTCGCCGTCGTCGGCGAGGAACTTGGATTCATTGGCGTGACGATCGCGCTGACGATCTTTCTGGTGCTGTTTCTGCGCTGCGTGCGCATCGCCACGCGCGCCAACGACACGTTCAGCAGCCTCGTGGCGTTTGGGCTCACCGCGAGCTGGTTTGTTCATGTCGGCGAGAACGTCGGCATGACGCTCAACCTCATGCCGATCGCCGGTATTCCCCTGCCGTTTTTCAGCTACGGCGGGTCGTTCATGCTTGCCAGTTGGCTCGCCATCGGGATGCTTGTGCGGATCTCCGGTGAGGGGCGTGGCCGGGCTGATAGCCTAGCGATCTGAGCTAGCGGTTTTGCCGTGCGGGCGTCAGCTTTCTCTCATGGCCGCGTGGTGGACCAAGAAAAAAGAGCTCCGGCGTCCCCGGGCTGAACGTCTCGAGATTCCTCCCGATGCGTGGGAGAAATGCGAGGCGTGCGGGCACACCGATCTGCGCGAGAAGTTCATCCGGAACCTGAACGTCTGTCCGGCGTGCGACTACCACCGCCGGATCCGCGCCACGGAGTACGTCAACCTGCTGCTCGACGAGGGCAGTATCGAGGAAGTGGCGGCCGATGTCCGCTCCACGGACCCACTCGGGTTCCCCGAATATCAGCAACGCCTCAAGAAAGCGGGCAACAATGCCGGCGAGGGTGATGCCCTGCTGGCCGTGAGTGGGACGCTGGGAGACATGCCGGTGGCCCTCGGAGTCATGGACTTTGCCTTCATGGGGGGATCGATGGGTTCGGTCGTCGGCGAGAAGATCGCCCGGCTCGGCCAGCGATCGCTCGAGCGCAAATATCCGATGATCCTCGTCTCGGCGTCGGGCGGGGCGCGCATGCAGGAGGGGGTCCTGTCGCTCATGCAGATGGCCAAAGCCGCGGCGATCCTGTCGCAGCTCGGCGAGCGGCGCATCCCGTATGTGTCGATCCTGACCAACCCCACGACGGGCGGCGTGAGCGCCAGCTTTGCCATGCTGGGCGACGCGATTCTCGCCGAGCCGGGGGCGGTGGTTGGATTCGCGGGGCCGCGGGTGATCAAACAGACGATCGGGCAGGATCTGCCCGATGGCTTTCAGACCGCGGAATTCCTGCTCGATCACGGGATGCTCGACGACGTCGTGCACCGCCGGGAACTCAAGCGCACGGTGGGTCAGTTGCTGCGCCATATGAGCGGGAAGCCGGCCGCGGTGGGGTACGCGGAGCCCTGAGCGCGTACCGCGACGCGCTCGACTATCTGTTCGCGCGGACCACTGGCAAATGGAAGCTCGGCCTCGATCGCATGGAGGCGTTGCTCGACGCCGTCGGTCGTCCGCATGACCGGCTGCGTGCCTTCCACGTGGCGGGCACCAACGGGAAGGGGAGTGTCTCGGCGACCCTCGCCACCATACTCCGTCGCCAGGGACTGCGGGTTGCCCTGTACACGTCCCCGCACCTGGTCGACTTCCGCGAGCGCTTCCTGATCGACGGTGTCGCCATCACCGAACAAGATGTCATCGACTGGATTCGCCTGCGGACGCCGCTCGTCGAGCGCCTCAACGCCACGTTCTTCGAGGCGACGACCGCGATGGCGTTCGAGCTGTTTGCCGTCCCGCAGGTGGACGTCGCGGTCATCGAAGTCGGGCTTGGCGGTCGCCTCGATGCCACCAACGTGATCACGCCGATCGTTGCGGGGGTGGCGTCGATCGGGATCGACCACGTCGAATTTCTGGGTGACACGCGCGAGCGCATCGCCTGGGAGAAGGCCGGGATCTTCAAGCGTGACCGGCCGGCGGTCATCGGTGAGCCCGATCCGCACATCCGTGCGCTGCTTGCCCAGTTCGCCCACGATGCTGGTGCCACGCCCGTGCGCGTCGTCGCCGATGAGTATACCGTCAGCGACATTGTCGTCGAGGCGGCTGGCGGCACGACATTCTCGATCGAGGTCAAAGGTGGGCGGCCGAGCCGGTTGCACACCACGCTTTCCGGTGCGCATCAGGCAACGAATGCTGCGTTGGCGTACGCCATGCTCGATGCCGCTGGTCCGCCGTACACCCCCGTGGCAACCGTCATGGCCGAGGCGCTCGCGACCGTCTTTCTCCCTGGCCGCTTTCAGCGCGTGGGGTCATTCATCTTTGACGTGGCGCACAATCCGGACGGTGCAACGGTGCTGGCACGCACCCTTGCCGCGGTTCGGCCGCCTGGGCCGATCGTGGCCCTCCTGTCGGTGCTGAACGACAAAGATTGGCGCGGGGTGATGACCGCATTGGCGGGCGCCGTCGACGAGTTCGTGCTGACCAACGCCCCCACGGCGCCGGCCAACCGGGCGTGGCGGGCCGACGAGGCATTGGCGTTTGCCACGGCCCAAGGATGGCGCGCCGAGGTGGCGGCCGACTTTGACGATGCGCTGTCGCGCGCGAAGGCGCGTGCCGGCACGGTGCTCGTGACGGGCTCCTTTCACACGGTCGGTGACGCCATGGCTAGCTTGCAGCTATCTCCGTTCGGCGGGTAACTTCCCGCGATGTCTACAGGTCCCTTACCGGGATTTCGCGATTTCTACCCGGAGCAGTACGCGGAACGCGCGTTTATCCAGACGACCTGGCGGACGGTGGCGGCGCGGTACGGGTTTGCCGAGTACGATGGGCCGCCGCTCGAGTCGACCGAGCTCTATACGCGGAAGAGCGGCGACGAGATCGTTGGGCAACTCTACAATTTCACGGACAAAGGTGGTCGCGAGATCGCGCTGCGCCCCGAGATGACACCGACGCTGGCACGCATGGTCTCCGCGCGCGCCAACGCGTTGCCCAAGCCGGTGCGGTGGTTCTCGATCCCGCAGCTCTTTCGCTACGAGCGCGCTCAGCGCGGGCGGTTGCGCGAGCACTTTCAGCTCAACGTCGACATCGTCGGCGAGGCTGATGTGCGGGCCGACGCCGAGCTGGTGGCCTGTGCGGTCGATGTCCTGCGGGAGTTCGGGCTGACGCACGAGGACATTCTCGTGCGGTTCTCCGATCGGCGCGTGCTCAATGCGCTCCTCGACTTCCTGGAGCTGGCGCCCGGCCAGCACCCCGTCGTGTACGCGGTGTTCGACAAGATTCATCGCGCGACGGTCGAAGAGTCCACGAGCCGACTGGTCGCCGCGGGCGTGCCCGTCAACACGGCCGACCAGCTCATCGAGCTGGCGCGCCACGGCACGTTGGCCGGCGAGCGGGTCGAGGACATCGGCGAGCGTCTCAACGTTCCCGAGATCGCCCGGCTCGTGCGCTATCAGCAGGAGGTTGGGTCGCTGCTCGGCGACAGCGCCGAGAAATGGCTCACGCTCGACCTATCGATCGTGCGCGGCCTGGCGTACTACACGGGGATCGTCTTCGAGATCTTTGATCGCAAGGGCGAGCTGCGCGCCGTGTGCGGGGGCGGCCGGTATGATGGGCTTCTGGCCGCGATCGGCGGCACCGACCTGCCGGCGTTGGGGTTCGGGATGGGCGATGTGGTGCTGGCCGAGCTGCTGCGCGATCGTGGGCTCATGCAGTCGGTCGGCGTGCCGCTGGACTACTGGGTGGCCGGCGACGACACCGCCACGCGTGATGTCCTGTACGTGGTCGGCAAGCTTCGCCGCAAGGGGCATCGCGTCGAGTACGCGCTGCGCACGCAGTCGCTCAACGGCCAGCTCAAGGCCGCCGACCGCGCCCAGGCGCGATTCTTTGCGACCGTCCGCCCCGGCGTGCCGCCGACGGAGCGGATCTTGGTGCGCCGTCTCTCCGACGGCGTCGAACAAGCAATGGGTATCGAACAGTTGATCGACACACCACCAGAGTTCCTCTCTCGCTGAACGACATGGCCGACGACCAGAAACTCACTCCCCGCGCCACCGATTTCAGCGCCTGGTACAACGAGGTTGTGCTCCGTGCCGAGCTAGCCGACTATAGCCCGGTGCGCGGGTGCATGGTCATCCGTCCCTCGGGCTACGGCATCTGGGAGCGCATGCAGCGCGCCCTCGATGACATGTTCAAGGGGACGGGCCACCAGAACGCCTACTTCCCGCTCTTCATCCCCGAGAGCTTCCTCCACAAGGAAGCGCAGCACGTCGAGGGCTTCGCGCCCGAGCTGGCCGTCGTCACGATCGGCGGCGGCAAGCAGCTCGAGGAGCCGCTCGTCGTCCGTCCGACGTCCGAGACGATCATCTACGCGATGTTCGCCAAGTGGATCCAGAGCTACCGCGACCTGCCGCTGTTGATCAACCAGTGGGCCAACGTCGTACGCTGGGAGATGCGAACACGGCTCTTCCTGCGGACGCTCGAGTTTCTCTGGCAGGAGGGGCACACCGCCCACGCGACGCATGACGAGGCCGAGGCTGAGGCGCGGCAGATGCTCGGCATCTATCGCACGTTCATGGAGCAGTGGATGGCGATGCCCGTCGTCACCGGGCTGAAGACCGACTCGGAGCGGTTCGCCGGCGCGCTGCGCACGTACTCCTGTGAAGCGATGATGCAGGACAACAAGGCCCTGCAGGCTGGCACCTCGCACAACCTCGGGCAGAACTTCGCCCGGGCGTTCGACGTCAAGTTCCAGACCGAGACGGGCGGCCTCGATTTTGTGTGGAGCACGAGTTGGGGGGTGTCGACCCGCATGATCGGCGGCCTGGTCATGACCCACGGCGATGACATCGGCCTGCGTGTGCCTCCGCGCCTGGCGCCAACCGAGGTGGTCATCGTGCCGATCTATCGGACCGATGAAGAACGATCGCGGGTCCTCGCCGCGGCGGACAACGTCGCGCTGACCCTCCGGGCAGCACACGTGCGCCCGCACGTCGACCGTCGTGACGGGATGAAGCCGGGTGCGAAGTACTTTGATTGGGAGCTGCGAGGGGTCCCGCTCCGCATGGAGCTTGGCCCGCGCGACCTCGACCAGCAGCAGGGCGTGTTGGTCCGTCGCGATACACGCGAGAAGCAGCCCGTGCGCCTCGATGACCTCGCCGTCCGCGTGCCGGCCCTGCTGGCGGCTATTCAGGACGATATGTTGGCCGCGGCCGTGGCGCGGCGTGAGGCCAACAGCGTGCGCGAGCCGATTAGCTACGCGCGGTTCCGCGAGATCATGGATGGCGACGGGGCGTTTGTCTACGCCGGGTGGTGTGGCGACGGCGCGTGCGAGGCCACGATCAAGGAAGAGACCAAGGCCACGATCCGCGTCCTGCCCGACCCGGAGTTCCGCTCGCCGGTCGCCCCCGCGACGTGTCTTCGCTGCGAGCGTCCCGCCACCGCCGAGGCGCTGTGGGCCAAGGCATACTGACGGAGATCGCGGCCCAGGTCGGGACGCCGTGCTATGTCTATAGCGCGGATCATGTGCGGGCGCAGTACGCCGCGCTGACCGAGGCGCTGGCCGGTGTGCCGCACCGCGTGCACTATAGCGTCAAGGCCAACGGGAACCTGGGCGTGCTCCGATTGTTGCGCGAGTTGGGGGCCGGTGTCGACATCGTGTCCGGCGGTGAGCTGTTTCGCGCCCGGCAGGCCGGCTTCACGGGCGCGGACATCGTCTTCAGTGGCGTGGGCAAGAGCGAACGCGAACTGCGTGACGCCGTGGCGGCGGGCGTGCTCCTGGTCAACGTCGAGTCCTCCGATGAGTTGGATCGCCTCGACGCGGCCGCTCAAGCTGCGGGCGCTGTCGCGCAGGTCGGCATTCGGGTCAACCCCGATGTGTCGGTTCACACCCCGCACCCGTATACGCGGACCGGGGAAGGGAGCATGCGCTTCGGCGTCCCGGGCGACCAGGTCCTCGACCTCGTCGCCCGGGCCCGCACCATGCGCGGCATCCGCGTGGCGGGACTCGGCGTGCACATCGGGTCCCAGATCGTCGACACCGCGCCCTATCGGCACGCCGCCGAGCGCCTCCTGGCACTGGTCGACGAGGTGCGTGGCACGGGGTACGAGGGGCTCCACTTTCTCGACTTGGGCGGCGGCCTGGCCGTCTCCTACGATCACCAGCCCGGCGCCGATGTCCGCGCCTGGGGCGCCATCGCGGCCGACGCCGCGCGTCGCAGCGGGTTGGCACTCATCGTCGAGCCTGGACGGTTCCTGATCGCCAACGCCGGCGTGCTCCTGACGAGGGTGTTGTATCGCAAGCAGAGCGGCGATAAGACGTATGTCATTACCGATGCGGGCATGACCGAGCTGCTGCGGCCGTCACACTATGACGCGTATCATCGGATCGAGGCCGTCGTGCCGCGGGCCACCCGGTCGGTGGTCGACGTCTGCGGGCCGGTGTGCGAGTCGGGCGACTTTCTGGCGTTGGACCGGGAGCTCGATGACGTCGAGGCGGGCGATCTCCTGACGGTGCATTCTGCAGGCGCGTATGGGTTTGTGATGTCGTCGACGTACAACGCCCGGCCGCGGCCCGCCGAGGTGCTGATGGATGGGCGGCGGTGGGCGGTGGTGCGGGCGCGGGAGTCGTACGAGGATCTGGTGCAGCACGAGATGGCCACACCACACTGGAGAGAGGCCTGATGCGTGTTGGCGTGATGGCCGATGGTCACGACCGCGTTCCGGCGATCGCCGCGTTGCTCAGGCGGATGGCCGAGGGCGGCGTGGGGTTGGTGTTGCATGCGGGGGATTATTGCTCGCCGTTCTCGCTGGCGCCGTTTCGCGAGATCAACATCGCCATGGCGGGGGTGTTTGGGCGGAACGATGGCGATCGTGAGGGGCTCAAGGCGGCGGCGAGCACCGGCGTTGGGGCCGAGCTCTACGAATCGCCGCACAGCGTCGAGCTGGAAGGGAAGCGGGTGCTGCTCGTGCACGATGTGAGCGATGTCGCGCCGCGGTCGATCGAGGGGCACGCCGTCGTCATCCATGGCTGGTCGCACCGGGCCGAGATCCGGCGGCATGGCGAGACGTTGTTGGTGAACCCTGGTGAGGCCTGCGGCTGGCTGTTTGGCACGCCAACGGCGGCAATTCTCGACTTTGAGACGATGCAGGTCGAGGAGATTCGATTGACTGATCCTGAGTGGCGGTGTTGACGTGTCCAGTCGCATTCTGATTCTCGATTTTGGTTCGCAGTTCACGCAGCTCATTGCCCGGCGCGTGCGGGAGGCGCGCGTGTACTCCGAGATCCATCCGCCGACGCGATCGTTGGAGTGGGTACGCGAGTGGCGGCCGACGGGGATCATCCTGAGTGGCGGGCCCAACTCGGTGTACGGCGACAATGTGCCCACGGCCAGCGCCGAGCTGCTCGATATCGCGCCGATTCTCGGGATCTGCTACGGGATGCAGGTGGTCGCCCAGGTGTCGGGTGGTCGCACGGTGCCCGGCAAGCGGGAGTACGGGCGCGCAGAGGTGGGCGTGCTCGATCCGTCAGGGCTGTTTCATGGGTTTACGACGGGCGAGCGGATGACCGTGTGGGCGAGCCATGGCGATCACGTCGATCAGCCACCGCCGGGCTTCCGCGTCACGGCGCGCAGTGACAGCGGCATCATCTCCGGGATCCGGCACGAGCATCGACCGATCCATTGCGTGCTGTTCCACCCCGAGGTGGCGCACACGCCGCGGGGCGTCGAGGTCATCGAGAACTTCCTGTTCGATGTGTGCCACGCCGACCCTTCGTGGACGCCGGGGGCGTTCATCGAGGAGCACGTCGACGAGATCGCCGAGCGCGTCGGGTCCTCACGGGTGATCTGCGGGCTGTCGGGCGGCGTGGATTCAGCGGTCGCGGCGGCGCTCGTCTACCGCGCCGTGGGCGAACGCCTGACGTGCATCTTCGTCGACACGGGCTTGCTGCGGAGCCACGAGCGTGAGCAGGTGGAGCGAACGTTTCGGCAGCACCTGCGCATTCCGTTGGTGACGGTCGATGCCGGTGAGCGCTTCCTGTCGGCGTTGGACGGGATCGACGATCCCGAGGAGAAGCGCCGCATCATCGGCCACACGTTCATCGATGTCTTCGAGGCCGCGGCCGCCGACGTCGAGCGTCAGGCCGGGCCACCGGTCGAGTTCCTGGTGCAGGGCACGCTCTACCCCGACGTCATCGAGTCGGCCGCGCCGTCGGGCGGGCCGTCGGTCACGATCAAGACGCACCATAACGTCGGCGGGCTCAAGCCCGGCATGACGTTCAAGCTCATCGAGCCGCTGCGCGAGCTCTTCAAGGACGAGGTCCGTAACGTCGGCCGCGAGCTGGGCCTGCCCGAGGAGATGGTCGGCCGCCACCCATTCCCGGGCCCGGGCCTGGCGATCCGCGTCCTGGGCGCCGTCACGCCGCCCGCGCTCGAGGCGCTCCGACTGGCCGACGCGATCTACCTCGAGGAGATCCGCGAGGCTGGCCTGTACACCGAGATCTGGCAGGCGTTTGCGGTGTTCTTGCCCGTCCGGAGCGTCGGCGTCATGGGCGATGGGCGCACGTACGACAACGTGATCGCGTTGCGGGCTGTCACGAGCTCCGACGGCATGACGGCGGACTGGTACGCGTTTCCCCATGACGTGTTGGCGCGCATCTCGACCCGGATCATTAATGAGGTTCCGGGGATCAACCGGGTCGTCTACGACGTGAGTTCGAAGCCGCCGGCGACGATTGAGTGGGAGTGAGCCGACGTCTGATCATGTACTGATGTATTTTGTTAACTGATCGATGGTGAACGCTTGCCCAGCGATGACCTCGCTCACCAGATCGCCCATCGAGACAACCCCATCGAGCTCCCCTTCCCGGAGTACCGGGAGGTGCCGAATATGATGACTGGTCATGAGCGTCATGGCCTCAAGGACCGTCGTCTCCGGCGTCACGGTGACCAACGACGTTGTCATAATCTCCTGCACTCGCACGTCTCTCGAGGATTTCCCGGCCAGGACGACCTGCCGACCATAGTCGCGCGCCGAGATGATGCCGACCAGGGTGCCCTCCGCGACGACCACGACGGCGGCCACGCGCTTCGCGGTCATCAGCGCGACGGCGTCGTACACTGTGGCCTCCGGAGCGACCGAGCAGATCTCGTGTCCCTTCTTCTTCAACACAGTACTGATTGAATCGGTTGCCATAGAGTCCTCTCTTGCGTGGCGGCGTGCGCGCGCGCCGCGCACGCGCTCGCCTCGTCACCGGACGCGAGAGCCGGGCACTGGCGGGCGGTCCCACAGGCGGAAGCCGCCCGCGAAGGCGTTGTTGTTGTCCCCCAGCCGGCATCCCATCGGCAGCTCCTTCAAGTGCTTGCTGTTGCCCCCGCCCAACAGGGCTCGGTCACCGGCTGGTTGTGCTTGACCACACCCGGATAGCCAATCGACACGCGATCGTACTTCCAGTCGCGCGCCAGATGTGTCACGCCGGCAATCATCTGGTGGGCGGTCATCGTCGGCCCCGACGCGAATTTGCGGCGCTCGCCCTGGTCCATGGCCGCGATCTTGACGGTCGTTCCGCCGATGTCGACGACCAGCACGTTCATGCCGGACTCGTGGCGGCGCCTGTACCCGCTCTGTAGTCCATCCGCGCCCGCGCTCCCTCTGTTCGCAATCGGGCGGCCTTGGCAGGGGCAGCGTCATCCGGTGGACGAGGCCGATTAACATCCGCACACTCGCCGGCAGCAAAGCGATCAATATCCGAGCGCTAACACATCGGACTCGCCCGACGTGTCGCGGATGTGAGCGCTGCAAAGGCATCCACGAGGCCGCAGTAAATGTGCCACGCGCGTGCAACATCGCTCGGTCACGGGCCATCCACATCACGAGCCGACGCGAGTCAGCAACCGCACTGAACTGCCCATTACGAACGTCCGCGAGACGTGATTCCCGTTACGCCCGCGCTGCTGAACCTCTCATCAGCCGCCGAACGGACCTGGCGCGTGGCGACGCCGTCGCGCTCCAATTCGCGCAACGCTTATCAAATCGGAGCCGTCGAGTCTATTTTGCGCGCCACTTCCAGAGCGAGAGGTCCGGGACCGTGATCGCGGTCGCCATGACGAGTCAGGAACCCCGGGCAGGGTTTGGTAGTCGAAGGACTTAACGAGATTATCGGTGACTGAAGCTCCGCGGGGAAACGGGGTGGCGTTGGATGCGGCCGACCATCGGGAGGCGCAGACGCGGCAGGGGACGCGCGGGCGCTTCTTGGAATTGGTGCGCCGCGCTCCTGACGTAGAGCCCGAGCCGCAGGATCGGGTGCCAGATGGGGTGCGCCGAACCGAGTAGCTATTGGCCGGGCTTCAAGGGCATCATGGTCTCCCAAACGGTTGATGTCCACGGCCGCGAGCGTCCACTGGCCAACTCGTTTCAACGCGCTCACCCCTCACACCGTAGACGAGATCATGCAGATGGACCACGATGCACACGTGGTTCGGCACGACACGTACCCGCTCACCGACCTCGGGGCGCCAGTGCGTTGTGCCGAGGTCCAGGATCCCATGCTCCTCGGACATGCCGGTGACCCGCACCTCGGGATGCTCGAGCAGCTGGCCGAAGGCGTCGTCTCCCGTGCCGCGTTCCGGTTCCCGTCCGAGCGCTTTCGACCCAGCGTCGATCACGGCCTGCCCGGCGACAGCGGTCGAGACCACCGTGGCGAGGACGGTGAGCGCACAGTCATCCCACGCGCACGCGCCGGTCGCGGCTGTCGTCCGATCGTTGTAGATGTAGGTTCCGGGACGCATCTCCGTTATCCCGGGCAGTTCGTGGGTGCGCCACAGGGTCGGCGTGGACCCTCCGCTGACGACGGACGGCATCAACCCGTCGGCGTTGAACGCGTCGAGTGTCCGTGCCACGGTGCGCGCCAGCTCCGCGAGTGCCGCATCCTGATCGGCGAGCGGTTGGCGTACGTGCCCGGGATAGAACGCCACGCCCGCGAATTCGAGCCACCGCTGTGCGGCAATATACCGCGCGAGCGCAAGCGCCTCGGTTGCGGTCGACACACCCATCCGGCGCATCCCGACATCGATCTCCACGTACACCCCGATGCTCCGCCCCGCGGTGCGCGCCGCATCGGCGAGACCGGCAGCGGCCGCAGTCGAATCCAGCGCAACCGTCAGGCGTGTGCGGGGGTCGATGGCGGCCAGCCGGCGCGCGCGAGCGGGGCCGACCGGCGCGTAGGCCACGAGGATATCGTCGCAGATCGACGACATGACTTCCGCCTCGAACGGCGTCGCGCAGGTCAACCCGCGTGCTCCAGCGGAGAGCTGCCGGGCGGCAACGACACGGGACTTGTGCGTCTTGACGTGCGGACGCAGTGCGAGGTGGTGCGCGGCCGCGTAACTGGCCGCGCGCTGCAGATTGCGCTCCAGCCGATCGAGATCGACGACGATCGACGGCGTCTCCAGCGAGTCAATGGTCACGTCGGGTGGGGTCACGGGACGCGGACCCCGTCGGCGACCTCAGTGCGTCCTGTCAATCGTCGCACGATCCAGCACGTCCAGAATGTAGGCACCGGCGCCGTATCCGACCATCGGCCTGGCGCCTGTCGGATCGCCGATCTTCCCTGGAAACAGCGTGCACGGCACGGCGACATACATCTCCGGAATGATGTTGTGATCGGCGACCGCGTTGTCGACGATCCGGTGCACCAGAGCGGCTGACTCGGCGTTGCGGCCCAGTTGCCGATCTATTTCAGCCAGGCTGAAGTCAACAAACAGAAACTCCTGCCGCTCATACCAATACTCAAAAATCGCAGGATCTGTGTAGGTACTTCGCACCCGTCGATAGCCCCCGGACGCGACCTCGAGGAGGGGCATCCGCTCCACCGTGCTTCGCACGATCGCAGAATCGGTGACAACGCCGAGGTGGATGATCGCCATCAACGCGCCATCAATGTCGTTCTTGACACCCTCTTCCAGTGTGCCGTGCAGCGTCCCGCCGCGAATGAACGCCGCGGTAAAGCCCGTCTGGAGCAACGCGACCGTATCGAGGATCTCGCGACGCGTCACGTCGTCACCGGCCGCCTGTGCCACACTGGCAAAGCTGTTCAAGCCCACGATGGCCATCCCAGTCGAAAACGCGAAATGCTTCTTGTCTTTCTGGTGCTCTTCCCAGATCGACGTATCCTCATCAACAATCAGGCCGCCATCGTACGGTTCGAGGTTGGTAACCAGTGGCCTGAGCACCAAGTCACGGGCGCACTGGTACAGCGTCCCGCAGGAGGTGTGCTCTGACAGCAGCGCAGTGTCGTGGTACGTCTGCGTATACTCGCCAAGGAGCCACAACACCTCGCCCCAGTCGTCGAATTCGATGTTGGGGCTGCCCTCCATGGTGAAGAACGGCTCCTCTGACCCGTCCCCAAAGTAGCGAACCACCGACACCTGGTAATCAGCGCCCTTCACCTCCGCGCGCATCTTTCCGGTCGGCCTCGCATTGAAGTATGCGAGCAAGGCGGCGCGTGCTTCGACGCGATGGCCCATGCGTGTCAGCGCCATCGCTGACCAGGCCATGTCCCGGACCCACGGCGTGAACCACACACCATCTGGGAGGCTCGCGACGATCATTCCATTGCCGTACCGCCCCGGACGGTTCGGCTCGCGGCTCTGCGCCATACGGAGCATGACTTCGCTCTGGCGCCACAGATGGAGCTCGCGCGCCGAGATCGTCGGAGGAGCCGCCACACGCCAGCGCTCCAATGCCGCGATTTCCCGCGCCGCCAAGGCTTGAGGGGCCCGCCCCCCGCGCCAACGGTTGAACGCATCCGCCACTTGCCCTGGGTCGCCTCCGCTATCGACGGAAATGAGCGCCAACGCGGACCGCCCCGGAGCAAGCGGAATCAGTACCAGCGACTCTCGGATGCCGTCAAACGTGAGCACCTCAAATGATCCGCCGCGCGTGCGAACACTGCGTCGCGATTGCACGGGGCGGCTCCATTCCACCTGCAGATCGTCCTGGCGCGCCGCCGCGCTGGGCTCCCAGCTCACGATCAGCGCCGCTTGCGCAAGGCCGAATGGCATTACCACGGTCCCGTGGCCTGCGCTGCAGCGAACGCGGATCACATGCGAATCCTGATCATAGTCGGCCGATGCGTCGTGCCCGGCCCGACACGGGAAATGCAAGCTCTCAATGAAGTTCGTTGTCTCGACGCCTTCGCCGAACGGATGCTCTGGGTCCGGCCGGGAGAAACTATAGGGATGGGAGTAGAACTTGGTGACGGTCGCAGTCCCGGGTGAGACCACTGCGAATCCAAAGCCGTTGCCGGTGACCAGATTGGTGGCAACAGTCAGCCAGGCGACAAGCCCAATGGAATGCATGCGCACCTAGTTTGGGCGCTTGCGCCTCCCGCGCGCAACCCATTATTACGGCATGTCCATACTGCTTTTGATGCTGGTTTTGGGTTTCGGTGCGCTATCTCCGCCAACCCCGCAGGCGACAGTCGACGCCGGCCTGCTCGAAGGCGCCATCGACTCGGCCACCGGAGTCTCTGTCTTCCGCGGCATTCCATATGCCGCACCCCCGGTGGGTGATCTTCGCTGGCGGCCGCCCAAGCCCGTGGCGCGATGGGCCGGTGTCCGGCGCGCCGACCGACTGGCGAAGAGCTGCATGCAGAAGCAGGAGTATGACGATGTCGACGCGCGTTCGGGCGGCGTGTCGGAAGACTGCCTGTATCTCAACGTCTGGACGGACGGCAGAGCAGGGGACACGCGACCGGTCATGGTCTGGATCCATGGCGGCGGATTTGTCGCGGGGTTTGGCGGCGAAGCGCGCCACGACGGCGGACGGTTGGCGAAGAAAGGCGTCGTCGTCGTGACGATCAACTATCGACTGGGTCCGTTCGGCTTTCTCGGCGCCGGCAACTACGGGATACTCGACCAGATCGCGGCGCTCCGCTGGGTCAAGCGCAACATCGCCACGTTTGGCGGTGACCCGAAACGGGTGACGGTCGTTGGCGAGTCCGCGGGCGCCTTGAGCATCGGCGTGCTCATCGCATCCCCGCTGGCGAAAGGGCTGTTCCAGCGCGCGATTCTGGAGAGCGGCACCGGCCTCGGATACAGCCCGTTCGGGCCCGTCCAGGCTGAAATCAACGCCAAACTGTTCGCCGCGCGGCTGGGCGCCACCCCCGAGCAGTTGCGCACCATGAGGGCCGAGTCGCTGCTGGCCGTACCCGCGCCGCCCATGCGGCCCGTCATCGCGCCGCCCGTGCTACCGTACCCCGTGGACTCGGCGATCATGCGCGGCGAGGCGCACCTCGTGCCCGTCATCGTCGGAAATAACCTCAATGAAGACAGCATCGCGTTTGGCGCGCCGGCCCGCACGTTTGCACGGTTGGTCACCGCACGCGGTGGGCGGGCATATCGATATGTGTTCGCGAGAGCAGGCGACCAACGTGGCGCCTATCATAGCGCGGAGATCTCGTTCGTGTTCGATCGACCGCGCGCCGCTGGCCACGCCGCGTATGACTCGACCCTGGCGGAGACGATGAGCGATTACTGGGTCGCGTTCGCGACGAGCGGCGACCCCAATGGTCCGCCCCGCGCGGGGCAGCGGCCGCACTGGCCCGTGTACGATCCCAAGCAGGACTCGTATTTGGAGCTCGGTCCGGAGGTCATCGTGAGGTACCAGGGGAGCCAATGACGGTGCGCCGAGTGTCACCCTTGACTTTCGGCTGTCAGTGTTGAAATATCAGCATACTATGCGCACATGGCTTCTGCTTGTGTGTCTCCTCGGCTCGCGTCCGGCGTCGGCGCAGCAGCACGACCCGCTAGCGATCACGCACGTCACCGTCATCGACTGCACCGGCGCGGTCCCGACGCCGAATGCGACGGTGGTGATCGCCAGCGGCCGGATCACCGCCATCGGACCGAGCGATAGTGTCACGATCCCGGCTGGGGCTCGCGTCGTCGATGGGAGCGGCAAGTTTCTGATCCCCGGTCTCTGGGACATGCACGGGCACCTGACCGATGCGACGGCGGACGCGTTCCCGTTGTTGATCATGAATGGTGTCACGGGTGTGCGCGACATGGGTGGCGATCTCGCACAGATCGACCGTTGGCGTTCGGAGATTGCGCAAGGGACGCGCGTGGGACCGCATATTATTCGCGCCGGTCCGTTCGTGGATGGCCCCAAAGACGCCACTCACCGCCTCACGGTCCGTACGCCCGCGGAGGCGCGACAGGCGGTTCACGATCTCCAGGCGCAGGGCGTGGATTTCATCAAGGTCCACAACGCGCTGCCGCCTGAGGCGTTCTTTGCCTTGATGGATGAAGCGCGCAAAGCACACATCCCGGTTGCCGTGCATTTACCCCGGGGCGTCAGCTCCGCCGAGGCGTCGGACGCCGGCGTCGCGAGTCTCGAGCATGTGGAGACCGTGAACGAGAGTGCCCTGTGGCGGAAGGGGGCCACCGCCAAGACGGTCGAACAAGCGGTGGATGAAAATCTGGGTCCGGCGGGACAACAGCTGTTCGCGCGCTTCGCCCGGAACGGGACGTGGTTTGTCCCGACGCTCGTGGCCTACGAGCGCGGATTCGTGCTGTGGAGCAACCATCCGGCAGATCTGACGCCGCGCCTGAATGTGCACAAAAAGCAGATGCAACTGGTGGCGATGATGCACAAGGCCGGCGTCCCGATCATGGCAGGATCGGATTTCTCCGATTGGGCGTTGGTGCCTGGCGTCGATCTGCACAACGAGTTGGCGCTGCTCGTGGAATCCGGCTTCACGCCCCTCGAGGCGCTGCAGACCGCGACCTTGAACCCTGCCAGATTCCTGGGCAAGACGGACACGTACGGAACGATCCAGGTGGGGCGCGTCGCCGACCTGGTGCTCCTGGACGCGAACCCGCTCGAAGACATCAGCCACACACGGAAGATCAACGCTGTCGTGCTTGGCGGGAGGTTCTACCCGCTGGCGTCCATCATGGCGAAGGCCCTGATTTCCACCGATTCCAAGGCTGGCTCATAATCCCTCAGCCGTACGCCTCATTCGTCGGGCCTGGATGACCGGCATCGAGCAGACCGGGGCGCCGCCCACGACGTAGGCCGCCCCGCGCGAGTTGGGCGGCCACGGTGGCGTGCGTGATCAGGTAAAAGGGTACGAGCACGGTCGGCACCAAGGAGTACGGCAGATGCTGCATCGCGTCGGAGCCGATGCCCGCGTGAATGAGCTGCAGCGGACTGCCTTGCGCCGAGGTGATCCCCAAGGTCACGGCCGCGATGAGGTCGAGCGCGCCAAACGCATTCCACGCGGCCACGGCCAGGCCTGCGCGCGACGATCCACGCATGGCGAGTCGCGCAACGGGGATTGCCAAGGCCCCCGTAATGATGTCGCCCCATCCGGCTGAATAGGGGAATGGTCCGCTGAGACGCCCCGCGGCGGCCAGCGCGAGGAACAGCACCCCGAGCACCCGTAACGTGTTGAGTCCGATCAGCAACGGCATCGGGATCGGCGTCAACGCCTCGCGAAACCGGGCCGAGCCGACCCAGAAGAGCGCAGCAACCAGGAGTGGCACGGCGAACAACACGCCGATCAACGGGACCGGCTGGTCCGGCGAAAACGCCAACGCGCCTGCCGCGGCAAGCCCGGTCGCCAATCCAACCCACGCGCCGGCGATCGCGCCAAGGACGAGGCGCCGGGCCAGAGACAGCTGCAGCGCAGCGGCAATCGCCACCACGTCGATCGTGATCGCCATCATGCCGACGATCGCACCGATGAGATCGAGCATTGCAGTCTCCTAAAAAGGTGTAGATACACTGTTATAAACCAACAAATACTATCACGCGATTGGAGTTCCCACTGGGGGAGGCCACGCCCGAAATAGGACTCGCGGGCCAAGCCGGCGGCCGCCCGCTCGGCCAACTCATTGACGAGCTGAAGCTTTGCAAGCAGGCCGCGGGGCAGCTCGTCGACACGCTGGTCACGCGCGGGTACTTGTCGCGCGATGTGGACCCGGGGGACCGTCGCAAACTGACGATCGCGCTCACCGAGCGCGGACGGGCCGCCGCGAAGACGCAGGCGGGCGCGCGCGCGGCGGTTGATGCCGCATTGTTCTCCCGCGTCGGTCCAAAAGACGTCGAACGAACGCGCCGGACGCTGTCCGTCCTGATCGCGATTGACCACGAAGGTCGTGATGGACATTCACAAGATCCGTGACACACTGCATGTTCACGATTCGGACATCACCGAGTCCAGTTTTGTCGACACAACGCCGGACCGACGTTCCCCCTGCTTCCCCCGGAGTCTGAATGGACCTTTCAAGGGTATCGCGTATGCGATGGTCACGATCCGGAAGGCAACGTCGTGCAGTTTCGTCAATGAGAGGACGCCCGTGCGTCGGTGTCCTCGCGCTCGCCCTCGCCCCCCTCATCCCGTCAGCGCTCGGCGCGCAAGCCGTCGACTCCGCCCTCGCCGCGTACATCGCGACGATCAAGGCGATCGACAACCACGCCCACCCGCTCCTCCCGTCGCCCGGAGACTCGGAGTACGATGCCCTCCCGCTGGCCAGCATCCCTCCGTTCCCGCTGCCGGCCCGCCTGCACCCCGACGCGCCCGTGGTGATCGCCGCTTGGCGCACGCTGTATGGCTACGCCTACGACGACACCGCCCACAGCCGGGAGCTCCTCGACCTGAAGCACCGCATCGCCCGTGAGCGCGGCGGGCAGTTCGGCGCGTGGGCACTGGACCAGATGGGCACCGACGTGATGATCGCCAATCGCGTCGCGATGGGTCCCGGCATCGGCTCGCCGCGCTTCCGGTGGGTCCCGTTCGACGACGCGCTGCTGCTCCCCCTGAACACGACAGCCGAAGCCGCGCGCACCCCGGACGTGCATTCCCTCTATCCGAGGGAATCCGCCCTGCTTCGCCGATACCTCGCTGACCTGCGTCTCCCGAGCCTCCCGCCGACGCTCGACGCCTATCTTGCCCGAGTTGTCGCCCCAACGCTCGACCGGCAGCGCCACGCCGGCGCCGTCGCGATCAAGTTCGAGCTCGCCTATCTCCGCCCGCTCGACATCGGCGTCACCTCGCCTGCCGTGGCGCGCGCCATCTACGCGCGATATGTCCGAGGCGGTACCCCGTCGCACGCCGAGTACACGCGCCTCGAGGACTTTCTCTTCCGGGCCATCACGCGCGAGGCCGGATCACGGGGGCTGGCGGTCCACATTCACTGCATCGACCTCGCCGGCGGCTTCTACGACGTGCGGGGGAGCGATCCGCTCCAACTGGAGAGCGTGTTCAACGACTCGACGCTCCGCGCCACGCGCTTCGTTCTGCTCCATGGCGGCTGGCCCAACGTCGAGCACACGCTGTCCATGCTCTCCAAGCCAAACGTGTACACCGACATCTCGTTGATGGACCAGATCCTGCCAGCGTCGACGCTGGCCAACGTCCTCCGCTTGTGGCTCGACGAGTACCCCGACAAAGTTCTGTTCGGCAGCGATGCCTTCGCCGACAGCAACGATGACCTGATCGGCTCGGCCGACGGCGGCTACGTCGCCGCCACCACCGCGCGCCAGGGCCTGGGTCTGGCCCTGACGGCGATGATGCGCGACGGCGACATCACGCGTGACCGTGCCACGGTGATCGCGCGAATGGTCCTCCGTGACAACGCCGCTGCGCTGTACGGGTTGGACAGCGTCCGGTGAACGCCGTAGGGCAGCGCATAATCATGCACTGCCGGCCCACCGTGCTAGCGATTGCTAATAAATAACTTATGCCCACCGGTGTGGTGGCGGCGCGCCCACAACCGTTGCGGCCCGCCATCGGCGTCTATCTCGAATCGTATCAGGCACATCACAAATCGCATCAGATAGAAACCACTGTTTCGATACAGCGGCCAAAATGGCCGGTTCGATCTTATGTAGGGTTTTAGCGTACAAAATCTTTGCAACCCGTTAGCAATCTAGTACTTGCGAAGCGCCACGCATTGAGCTAAAGCGGCGACGCCACGCGGACGACGCGAGGCGGGCGGACCGGGCGCCGATCTTGCCATGTCCCGTGTGCCCGCAGGAGACCGCCGCGGAGCGCAGGCCAGGGGTCTATGTGCTGCGAATCGTTTCGTATGCGCATACATGCGTTGGTACCCATTGGTCTGCGGCTAAGCGACGGTGAGGGGTTGTTCGTGCTCGTCACTCTTTCTCCCTACTGGAGGGTCGCATGATGTCCATCGCCCGATCGGTCCGGCGCTTCGTGCACGACGACGAAGCGGCAACAATGCCCGAGTACGCCCTCATGGTCGCGCTCATCGCCGTCGTGTGTATCGTCGCGGTCGGCCTGATCGGCACCGCCGCCGCCGCGAAGTTCAACATCGTCCAGGCGGCGATCGCCGCCGCCGGCGGCTGACCCGACCCCTCTCACCCACCACACTGGAGGTGTTCCAATGAGGCATGTCGTTCATTCGATCCGCTCCGCGCTCCGCGAGGAGCGTGCGGCGACCATGCCCGAGTATGCGCTGATGGTCGCGCTTATCGCGGTCGTCTGCATCGTCGCGGTGGGGCTCGTGGGCACGAGCGCCAACACGATCTTCGGCAATATCGCCACCGCGCTTGCTGCCGCAGGGGGATGAGCGTGATGCGTGTAGGCCCGGTACACGGCGGAATCGCCGATGCGATGTTCGCGGTGCTCCTCGTGACCGCGTGCGTCTCGGATCTACGCGCCCGTCGCATCCCGAACGGCCTCGTGGGATGGATCGCCATCCTCGGGATCTCGTATTCGATACTGACCACGCCATGGCTCGCCGGCGGTGTCCGCGCCGCCGGCGGCCTTGGCGCGGGACTGGCCATCTGGCTTCCGTTCTACGTCCTCGGCTCGATCGGCGCCGGCGACGTCAAGTTCTTCGCAGCCGCCGGCACCTGGCTCGGTGCGGCCGCCACGGTGCACGCGGCACTCGACGCGGCCCTGGCCGGTGCGGTGCTGTCGGTGGGATGGATGGTCGCCACCATCGGATGGCGGTCGACCGTCGCCCGGATCGCCGGCCTGCTCGCTCGCCCGTGGATGGCGGTGACCCCACCGGCAGCGTCGTCCGCGCACCAGCTCCCGTACGGCCTGGCCATGGCCACCGGTCTCGCGGTGGCGGCTTGGCTTCCCTCTCTCCCGTGATGAGGCGACGCGACCCATGCGACTCGGTCGAGGGCGGTTCCGGTTCCTGGCGCAGAGCGAGCGTGCGAGCGCGATGGTCGAGTTCGCGATCATCTCGCCCCTGTTGTTCGTCCTGATCTTCGGCATCATCGATTTCGGCCGGGCCCTGTTTCTGATGAACAACCTGACCGCCGCCGTGCGCGAAGGCGCGCGACTGGCCGCGGTCCAGGCCGATCCCACCACCGCGGCCAGCAAAACGGCCGTGCAGAACCGGGTCGTGGCATACATCACGAACTTCGGCGGGACGACGCCGACCACGCTGCCCACCGTTACGCCGAACATGGCCGGCGGCCAGGTGATGTCGGTCAGCGTCACCTTGACCGGCTACCCGTTCACCGGCATCACGCCACTCATTCCCCTGACCGCGTTGCTCAGCGGCGGCACGGGGATGTCAGCGCTCGCCATGCCCACCATCTCGGCGGTCTTCCGCTCCGAGACGGCCGGCAGCTGAATGCGCCCCTCGCGCCGTCCACCCTTCACCGGTCGACTCCCATGGCAGTACGTCGTCATACGTTGATGTTCTCCGCCGCCCTGCTGGTCGCCCTCGGCGCCACGTATGGCGTCTATCGCGTCCTCGAGCAGGCCAAGGAGGCCGCGCACGTCGCGACGCAACCGGTGGTCGTCGCGGCCCAGGATATCCAGGAAGGCGAGCGCTTCGAACGGCTCTCGATCGCGGTCGCGCAATGGCCGGCGCCGGCCGCCCCGGCAGACGCGTACGCTGTCGCGGACTCGGTGGTCGGACGCGTCGCGCGCGTGGCCGTGTTCAAGGGCGAGCCCATCGTGCCCGGCCGTCTGGCGCCCGCCGGCACGGGCCCCGGCCTCGAGGTCAAGATCACCTCCGGCAAGCGCGCCATGGCGGTCAAGATCAATGACGTGGTGGGGCTGGCCGGCCTCATTCAGCCCAACAGCCGCGTCGACGTGCTCGTCACGCTCAAGGAAGAAGGATCGCAAGACCGCCAGCGGGCCAAGCTGTTCATGGACAACGTCCGGGTGCTGTCGGTCGGCACACAGGTGGAGCGCGGCGAGGATGGCAAGGCCATCAACGCCACGACGGCCGCCCTGGAAGTGTCGCCGGACGAAGCCGAGCGGTTGGCGGTGGCCATGAATCAAGGGACCATCCAGCTCGTGCTCCGTGGCTACGGCGATCCGGACTCGGTGCGGACGCCAGGCGCCAACTCCAACGACGTGCTGACGCAGCTCCACACGCTGGTCGACCGGCCCGCACCCGCGCCCGCTGTGCCGCGTCCGGCGCGCCACGTCACACCCGTCGTGCGCCCAGCCCCGCTTCCGCCGGCGCCCCCGATCGCGAGTGTGCCGGCGCCGCGCCGCTCGGACTCGCTCGTCGTCGAGGTGTACCGCGGCACCAAGCTCGTCGAACAGACGTTCCATAGGTCGGATTCGGCATCGACCGTGAGGACGCCATGAGGTCCCGGGCGCTGTGCCTTGCCCCGCTCCTGTGGCTGGCGCGGACCGCCACCGCCCAGAATGTGGACGACTACGTGAGACGCGTCGAGCTCCCGATCGGCCGCTCGTTTCCGATCGCGACGCCCACGTCGATCACGCGCGTCTCCGTGGCCGATCCCGACGTGGCCGACGTCGTGGTCATGGGAGACCGGGACGTGGTGGTCAACGCCCGGGCGACGGGTGAGACCGACGTGATCGTCTGGGAGGGGAACGCGGCGCGCCAGCACTATCGCATGCAAGTGCACTCGCCCGCCGACCGCCAGCAGATCGTCGTGTCGGTCAAGTTCGCCGAAGTCCGCCGCGACCTCGTGCGCGACTTCGGGGCATCGGGCCTGTACCGGTCTACCACCGGTAACGTGCGAGCCGGGACCGGCCTGTTCAACACCGACTCGCCGTTCGACCCCACGACCGGGGCGATCACCATCCCCGGGACGCCGGATTTCGGGACGGTGCTCTCCAATTTCGGAACGAAGGCATTTCTCGGGTTCCTCCAGCTGCAGGAACAGAAGGGCGATGCCCGCATCCTGGCCGAGCCGCATCTGATGGCGGCGAACAACGAGCCGGCCAGCTTTCTGGCCGGCGGGGAGCTGCCGATCCCGATCGCGCAAGCCACCGGTTCCGGGGTGCCGGTCGTGACGATCACGTACCACGAGTTCGGGATCCGGCTCAATTTCACGGCCGAGATCGTCAGCGACACCATCATCAAGCTCAAACTGCGGCCGGAAGTGTCGACACTGGATTACAACAACGCGATCACGATCTCCGGGTTCAAGATTCCGGCGTTCCAGACGCGGCGGATGGAAACGACGATCGATGTGCGGCGCGACCAGAGCCTGGTGATCTCCGGCCTGTTCGACAATGAGCGCGAAAAGGTCCGGACCGGGGTGCCGATCCTCATGCACATCCCCATCCTCGGGTTGTTGTTCTCCAGTAGCAACTGGCAACACCACGAGACGGAGCTGGTTGTCGTCATCACGCCGGTCGTCGTCGATCCGCTCCACGCCAGGCCGCAGGATGTGGTGCGCACGGAGCCCGACACCGCGTTGCCGGCGCGGAAGGTCCTCGAGCCGCGTCTCATCCCACCGCCGCCGTCGGTGCCCGTCGCGCCGCCCGCGCACTGACCGGCCGGAGGCGAGCATGTTGCGGTCCGCACTCATCGTCGCCGGCTCGGCTGGTCCGCCGGACGTTGTCGATGGCCTGCTCGAACGCGTCGGCTTCGGTCCGTCGCGGATCGCGGCATCGGTCGCCGAGGCGCTGACGCGCCTCCACGTGGAGCGGGTCGACCTGTTGGTGATCCCGGTGCGGGACTTGACCGCGGGCGAGTTCGCCACGCTCGAGCGGGAGCTGCGGGCGCACCACACGACGTTCGTCATTGGGACGGCCGGCACGGCGGACGCGGAGCTGATCCTTCGTGCGATGCGCGCCGGCGTCCACGAGTTCCTGGTCTCGCCGCCGGAACCCAACGCGTTCGCGAGCGCCGTCGACCGGCTGCTCAGGCGGTCGGCGGGCGTGACGGCCAGCGGCACCACGATCGCCGTCTATAGCGCCAAGGGCGGGCTGGGCACGACGACGATCGCGGTCAACCTGGCGTTCGCGTTGGCCGCGCACCGGAAGGACGGGCGCGTGGCGCTGGCCGACATGGTCGCGGGCGGCGGCGATGTGCGCGTGATGTTGAACCTGCAGTCGCCCTATGACATGGGCGATCTGGTGAAGAAGGTCGGTGACATCGACGCCGAGCTGTTGCAGTCCCTGATGTCGGCGCTCGCCGGAGGGGTGTGGGCGCTCCCGTCATCGGACGAGCTGGAGTTGGCCGACGCCCTCGATGGCGCGGCGACGGTGCGCATCATCGACCAGCTCCGGTCATACTTCGCGTACACGGTGCTCGATTGCGAGCATCACCTGAGCGATCGCACCCTCGCCACGCTCGACTCGGCCGATCAAATCCTTCTGGTCACGCAGCTCGGCGTGGCCTGCCTGCGCAGCACGCAGCGCACGCTCACGCTCTGCCGGCGGCTCGGGTACGACGAGCACAAGATCCACGTGGTGGTGAACCGCGTCACCGCACACGACACCGTGACGATGGCCGACGCGGCGCGTGTCCTTGGCCGGGCCATTTTCTTTGCCGTTCCGAACGACTACAAGACGTGCGCCAGGGCGCTGGCCACGGGCGTGCCACTTGCCGAGTACAACCGGAGGTCGCCGCTCGTGGCGCGCTACGGCCAGCTGGCCGCGCGGGTCGCCGGCCGTCCGCCGGCGGCCACGCCCGTCCCCCGTGCCAGCAACAATGGGAACGGTCGACCCACGTCCGCGATCGGCCGTCTCTTCGGCGTCGGGAGGGTATCCTGATGGCGTCGCTCCGCCAGCGCCTCCTCGGTCGCACGTCGCCAGTTATCGCGGCGCCCGCCGCCACGACCGACGGCGATGGCGCGGCCACGGCCACCGCGGTCGATCCGACCCGATCCTCGGGGATGTATGGCGGGCGTCAGTCCGACGAACCGGGCCTGACGGCAGCCGATCAGCTGCACGTCGAGCTGCACCGCCGCCTCATCGACCGGCTGGATCTCGCCGCGCTCGAGCGGATTCACGACGACGTGCAGCTCGCCGCGCAGATCCGCCACGCGGTCGGCGAGTTGTTGCGGGCGGAAACGACGCCCCTCAGCCAGACCGAACGGGAAGACGTGATCGAGCGGATCGTGTATGAGGTCACCGGGCTGGGTCCGATCGAGCCGCTGTTCCGTGATCCGAGCGTGACGGACATCCTTGTCAACGGCCCGAAAAGCATCTACGTCGAGCGCAAGGGGCGACTGACGCGGGCGCTGACGACGTTCCGGGATGACGCGCACCTGTTGGCCGTGATCGACCGGATCGTGAGCCGGGTCGGGCGCCGGATCGACGAGTCGTCGCCGATGGTGGACGCGCGACTGCCGGACGGATCGCGCGTGAACGCGATCATCCCGCCGCTGGCGGTCGACGGGCCCGTGCTGTCGATCCGCCGGTTCGGCACCGAGATCACGGCGCACCAGTTGGTCGAGAACGGCGCGCTCACCCGCGGGATGGTCGACCTGCTCGCCGGCTGCGTGCGGGCGCGCTTGAACATCCTGATTTCCGGCGGGACCGGTGCCGGGAAGACGACGCTGCTCAACGCGCTGACATCGTTCATCCCGAGCGAGCAGCGCGTCATCACGATCGAGGACGCGGCGGAACTGCGCCTGCAGCAAGAGCACGTCGTGCGACTGGAGACGCGGCCGCCCAACTCGGAGGGACGGGGCGAGATCCTGGCCCGCGACCTGGTCAAGAACGCGCTCCGCATGCGGCCCGATCGGATCATCGTCGGCGAGGTGCGGTCGAGCGAAGCGCTCGACATGCTGCAGGCGATGAACACGGGCCACGAAGGCTCGTTGACCACCATCCACGCCAATACGCCTCGCGACGCGTTGGCGCGGTTGGAGACGATGGTGCTGTTCGCTGGGACGAACCTACCCAACCGGGCGATTCGCGAGCAGATCTCCTCCGCGCTCGACCTCGTCGTCCAGGTCGCGCGCCTGGCGGATGGTTCACGGCGCATCACCAGTGTGAGCGAGGTGACGAGCATGGAAGGGGAAGTGATCACGATGCAGGAGGTCTTCCGCTTCACGCGTCGCGGGATCTCGGCGGACGGCCGGGTGGTCGGGCAGTTCGAGGCCACGGGTGTGCGTCCGCTGTTCATCGACCGGCTCCGTCTCGCCGGCGTGGAGCTGCCGGCCCACCTGTTCGCGGATAGCTGACGATGTACCTCATCCTCGGTCTCGTGTTCGCCAGCGTGTTGGGGCTGCTGGTGGCGACCGATCGGTTCATCCGCCGCCGGCAGCTCGTCGATGCGCGGGCGTTGCGCGATCGGCTGACGCCGACAGTCACCCCGGATGCGGGCGCCGTTCGCATCCTCAAGGACGATCGGGCGAGTCAGCTCGAGCCGCTGAACCAGCTCCTATCGGGCCTGCGGGTGACCACGCGGGTGGCCAAGGCGCTGGAGCAGGCGGGGTCGCCGCAGACGGTAGGCGCGTTCCTCATGACGTGCGCGATCGGGGGTGGCATCGGATTCCTGATCGGGCGCGGGTTCGGGATGCCCGTGGCGAGCGTGCTGACGGCGGCCGGCCTGCTGGCGCCCGTGTTCATACTCAAACGAAAACAGCATCGGCGGATCGCGACCTTTCAGGCGCAGCTGCCAGACGCCATCGACATGTTGGTCAACGCCATGAAGGCGGGCTACTCGCTCCAGGCGGCGATGAAGTTCGTCGGTGACGAGGTGCCGCCGCCGCTGGGGCCGGAGTTTGCGCGCTTCTACGATGAGCAACGGCTAGGCATGGACGTGCGGGCCGCGCTCAGCGCGCTCCAGTCGCGGGTCGACACGCTGGACCTCCGCATGTTCGTGACGGCGATGCTGATTCAGCGCGAGACCGGTGGGAACCTGGCCGAGATCATGTCGAACCTCTCGACCCTGATGCGGCAGCGGGCAGCCACGCGCGGGCAGATCGACACGTTGACGGCCGAGCCGCGGATGTCGGCGGTCGTGCTGACGCTGCTGCCGATCGGGCTCTTCGTATTGTTCAACGTATTGAATCGCGAGTACATGTCGACGCTGTACACGACACCCGTCGGGCGGTTCCTCATGGCGTACGGTGCGGTGTCGACGGTGATCGGGTATCTGATCCTGCGTGCCATGGGCAACATCGATGTGTAACGGAGACCTTGGCCGATGCTCATTTCGTTGATCCTCTTGATCCTCGTCGCGGCCATGGCGATCGCGGCCGCGGTCTATGCGGCGCAGGCCGAGTGGGAACGCCGAGCGATGCTCGGACGCATTCGGGGGAGCGCCGACGGACGAACGGATGCCGGCGCCGGGGAGCGAGCCGTCAGGCCGAGCGCCTGGGTGCGAGCGGGCGCCCGCATCGGCCGTTGGCTGGCCGAGAAGGCGCCCGCGAGCTGGAGTCACGCGTCGGACGCGTCAAGCGCGCTGGTGAACGCCGGATACGACGGCGCGGCCGCGCCGATCATCTACGGGAGCGTGCGGGTGGGGTCGGCCATCCTGTTCCCCATGATCGGTTTGGTGCTGGCGCCGCGCCATGGCTTGGTCCTGTTCGTGAGCGTGGTCGGGCTGGCCGCAGCGGTTGGCCTGTTGACACCGCCGGCCGTGCTGGCCCGGCTGGCGTCACGGCGACAGAGGGCCCTGCGCCGCGCCCTCCCCGACGCAATGGATCTCCTCGTCGTGTGCGTCGAGGCCGGGATCAGTCTCGATGCCGCGATGCTGCGGGTGGCCAGGGAGATGGGCGCCATGCACCCGGAGCTGGCCGGTGAGCTGCTGCTGGTCAATCGCCGCATGAACGCCGGGGTGACGCGCGAGAACGCGCTGCACGGACTGTCGACACGCACGGGCGTGGCCGAGCTGCGGGCGCTCGCGTCCAACCTGATCCAGAGCGAGCGGTGGGGCACGTCGGTCGCCACCGTCCTCAGGGTCTACGCGGAGACGCTCAGGCGCCAGCGCCAGCAATTGGCGGAGAAGCGAGCGGCCACCGCGCCGCTCAAGATGTTGTTTCCGCTCGGGCTTTTCATCTTCCCGTCGATTTTCATCGTGATCATCGGGCCGGCGTTCGTCAAGATCGTGGCCATGTTCTATCACCTCAACCAATAGGGTGAGCCTCATGGCGGGATACGGGAGGCGCGACCGACGCGGTGCCACGCTCGTGCTGGTGGCGCTGCTCATTGTCGTGCTGGTCGGGCTCGTGGGCGTAGTATTGGACTTCAGCCGTTTCTACGTGTACCGGACCCAGATGCAGACGACCGTCGATGCGGCGGCGCTGGCGGGCGCGATCGAAGTCGCGCAGCTCCACCCAACGCTGGCCCCCGACTCGGCGTTGGACTACGTGCAGCACGACTCGGTCGATGGCGGGATCGCGACGGTGCCGCGCGACTCGGTGCACCCGATGATCTGGAACTTCTCGACCGGCTCAGGGAGTGTGGCGTCGGGGTGGACGGCGCCCGGTGTGAACGCGGTGAGCGTGTCCGCGTCGCACGCGGCGGCGTACACGTTCGGCGGTGTGTGGGTCGCCGGGAACGAGACCCTGCACACGACCGCGACGGCGGCCGTGGCGTACGTCGGGTCGACGAACTGCCTCAAGCCATGGACGGTCTCGTACCAGACGCTCCTCGACGCGCTCTATCCACCGGCCGGCTCCCACTCCCCGAGCTACAACCTGACGGCGTCGGACATCACGCGCTTAACGCAGATGGGGTCCGCGAATGTCATCCCGTTACTCCTTGGGAATACCAATCCCGTGACGCCGGGCAACATCGCGGCGGTGCAGGTCGACTCGCCGTGGAGCGGCGATGCCTCGTACAAGGCGGCGATCGCGGGCACGTGCGCGACTGAGCAGATCGGGCCCGGGAAGTGGTTATCGACCGCTCCCGGTGAGGGGAGTGGGAAGACGGCGAACTCGCTCAAGACGTTTTGCGACGCGAACGGGGGGACCAGCGGCGGTGGGATGCACTTCACCTGCCTCGGCGCGCCCAAGGTGAAGCTCGCACTCTGGGACATCAACAACGGCCAGTCGGGCAATAATCTGCAGTTCCGGGTGAAGTACGTCGGTGTGTTCGCGATCACATCATTCCAGAAAGGCGGGGGCGAGCAGGTCAACGGCTATTTCAGCTCCATGGCGTCGAGCGGCGGCATCAGCGCAACCCCTGGTCCGATCACGGAAGCGGTACTCGTACAATGACCGCCGCATCGCTGCCGGTGTCGGCGAACCGCGGCGGCGGATCGCGGTCGTGGAGCGATTGGGCCGGGTTCGCGACGTTTCTCGCGGTCGCGTTCGTGCTCGCGACCGGCATCGGCACCGTTGGGATTCTGCTCGTGGTGCCGATCGTGTTCGAGTTGGCGGTAGCCGTCACGTTCATGATCCGCGGACGAGCGCGCCGGACCGCGGCCGGATGGGCGCCGCGGGTGATGGCGTACGGCTCGACATTTCTCCTGATGGTCTTCATGCGCGTCTCGGTGGCAATGCATCCGGCGTGGGTCGCCGCCACGACGAATCCGGGGATGCGCTCGGCCGGCGCCATCCTCTGGGTGTTCGGTGTGGCGATCGGGTTCTGGCCGCTCTGGCATCTCCGCCGGGCGTTCAGCCTCGAGCCACAGGCGAGGGTCTTGATCACCTCGGGACCGTATCAGGTGGCCCGTCATCCGATTTACGCGAGCTACCTGGTCAATTACACTGGGGTATGTCTGCTTCGGCTGACGGTGCCGATGGTGCTGGTCACGCTGTGCTGGCTGGCGTTGACGTGCATCCGCTTGCGATACGAAGAGCGGGTGTTGGTCGCCGCCTTTCCGGAATATGCCGCCTATCGGCAACGGGTACCGGCGTTCGGCGTCAGACTGTGGCGGGTCGGTCTTCCGACTAGCGCGCCGACGGCGGTCCAGCCGCTCGCCGAGCTGGTGCGTATTGCCGCCAAGCTCGACGAGCCGGTTGGGCGCGGGTGAAGTCAGGCGCGATTGGCGACCTTGACCGCACCGTGATCGTCGCAGTGTCCGTCGTGAGGGTAGTGCAGATGACCGTCGACGAGATAGTCAGTATGGTCGCCGTGCGGAACAGCCTCGTGGCCACAGCCACGGCCGTGATCGCGGCCATCGGCGTGGCCTTCGCAGTCCTGCTGCGGGGAGCAGCCCGACGGATGAGCCGAGTCGACGGCGAATGTGTGCTCGTCGACGTGGCCTTCGTGCGGATAATGCATGTGGCCGTCGTGCAGGTAGTCCGTATGATCGTCGTGCCTCACGGCCGTGTGACCGCAGTTGGGACCGTGCTGGTGCGTATGATTGGCGTGGGTCGTGTGCTGTTGCGTGGGTGCGGTCATTGGGGCCTCCAGTTACCGCCAGGCTGCCGCAACTTCTCTGCCGTCGCTGGCGGTTGAGGTTGGTCGCGTTGTCGGTGGGGAAGGGATACGTTTGCAGCCGGTCCGGGCCGTACCTACCCATTTAGGAGCGTTCCCATGCGTCGCGTCCTGCTCGTGTCCGCCGCCCTCATCGTAGGCTATACCGTCACTGCTCGCGCCCAGAATGCCATGGGCACCATCAAGCTCGCCGACGTCGCCGGCACGTGGGACAGTAAGACGATCGTCGGTCCGACGGACAGCGTCGCCGTGCGGAGCGTGATCACCGCCACGGCTGACGGGAAGGGGTGGACCCTGAAGCTTCCGAAAGGTGATCGCGTTCCCCTGCGGATTGTGACTGTCGGCGGAGATAGCATCGTGACCGAGGCCGGGCCGTTTCCGAGCGCGCTGCGACCGGGTCAGACCGTCACGCTGCTCCACAGCATCGCGCATTACAAGGGCGACAAGTCGACTGGCACGTTCGAGGCACACTACTCGTCGGGCGATGTGGTCCGCGGGAAGACGGAAGCGACGCGTCGGAAGTGAAGCATGGACATCGTGTTTCGAGAGGTTACCCGAGACAGGTGGGGTGACTTCGAGAGACTGTTTGAATGCCGGGGTAGTCCGAAAGCGTGCTGGTGCATGGTCTGGCGTGCGACGCCCGGTGAGGCGAAACGAACGGACGGTCGGAGCCGCAAGACCGCGATGAAGCGCCGTGTCATGGGTTGCACGACAGTGGGCCTGTTGGGGTATGTGGACGAGGAGCCGGTGGCGTGGTGACGTTCGAGGCGGCCGGCTTCCGAGAAGTCGGCCGCGCCGGCGCCGGCGGCACTTCTTCCAGCTGAAGGTCGGGACGCCCTGACTTATGCCGTCTCCCCCGTCGGGAATGGCAGCACGTGCATCCGCTTGCCCGTCGCCGAGAAGATGGCGTTCGCCACCGCCGGTCCCACCGGTGCCACGCCGGGTTCGCCGACACCGGTCGGGGCCTCGGCCGAGGGGACGATGTGGACCTCGACCTTGGGCATCTCGTTCATGCGGAGCACGCGATAGCCGTCGAAGTTATTCTGTTCGACGTGGCCGTCCTTGAGCGTGATCGCGCCGTAGAGCACGGCGCCCAGACCAAAGCCGATGCCGCCTTCCATCTGGGCCGCGATGATGTTGGGGTTGATCGGCGTGCCGCAGTCGACGGCGCAGACGACGCGGTCGACCGTGACCTTGCCAGTCTTGTCGACACTGACCTCGGCCACCTGCGCGACGTAGGTGTTGAAGGCTTCGGCGACAGCGATCCCGCGGCCCCGGCCTTTCGGCAACCGCGTGGTATTCCACCCGGCCTTCTCGGCGGCCAGATCGAGCACGGCGAGCATGCGCGGCTGGTTGGCGAGCAGCTTGCGGCGGAAGGCGTACGGGTCCTGGCCTGCCGCGGCCGCCACTTCATCGATGAAGGCCTCGACGGCGAAGGCCGTGTGTGAGCTTCCCACGACGCGCCACCACAGCACCGGGACGCCCGTGTTTGTGGTCGACAGGCTGACCGCGATGTTGGGGATGGCGTAGAGGATGTTCGCGGCGCCTTCGACCGATGTCCCGTCGACGCCGTCCTTGATCAACCCAGCAAACGGCGTATTGGCGACGATAGACTGGCCGACGATGACGTGCCGCCACCCGGTGAGCTCCCCCGAGGCGCTCAGGCCCGCCTCGAGCTTGTGGAAGTACATCGGCCGATAGAGACCGCCGTGGATGTCGTCTTCACGCGTCCACTGCAACTTGACCGGTGTCCCATTGGCGCCAAGGGCCTTGGCGATCGACACCGCCTCGACGATGTAGTCGGACCCCGGATTGGCCCGCCGGCCAAAGCTGCCGCCGGCGTATAGGGTGTGGATGCGCACCTGATCCGGCGTCAGCCCCGCCGTGTGCGCGGCGTTCGCCTGATCCACGGTCTGAAACTGATCGCCAGCCCAGATCTCGCAACTGTCAGCGGTGAGCTTGACGACGGCGTCGAGTGGCTCCATCGGCGCATGGGCGAGGAACGGAAACTCGTAACTCGCCGACACCGTGTGCGCCGCGCCCGCGATCGCCTTGGCCGCATCGCCTACGGTGCGCGCCGGCACGCCGGGTTGCTCGGCAACCCGCCGGTACTCGTCCATGATCGCCGCGGAGCTGCGTTTCTCCGCTTTCGAGTCGTCCCACTGGACCTTCAACGCATCCCGCCCCTGCCGAGCCGCCCAGAAGCTCTTGGCCACGACAGCGACGCCGCGCGGCACCTGCACGACGCTGACCACCCCCGGGACCGCCTTGGCCGCCGTCGCGTCAAACGACTGCACGGTCGCGCCAAACAGCGGCGGACGCTGCAGCACCGCCACGAGCATGTCTGGCATGACGACATCGATCGTGAACTGCGCCGTGCCGTTGGTCTTGGCCGGCACGTCCACTCGGGGCGCGTGATGACCGATCAGCTTGAACGTCTTGGGGTCCTTGAGCGTGACGGTCTCCGGGACCGGAAGCGTCGCCGCCGTCGCCACGAGCGAGCCAAAGCTCACCCGTCGCTTGCTGGCCGCATGAGAGATGTAACCCTGCTCGGCGGTGAGCTCCGCCACGGGGACGTGCCACTCTTCGGCCGCCGCGGCAAGCAGCATCGCCCTCGCCTTGGCGCCGGCTTCGCGCAGCTGTGTCCAGGAGTTGGCCATGGCCGAGCTCCCGCCGGTGCCCTGGATCGCGCCCATCGCCAGGTTCGCGTAGCGCTTGGCATCCGCCGGCGCGCTCTCCACACGGACCAGCGCCCAGTTGGCGTCGAGCTCCTCGGCCACAATCGTCGCGATGCCAGTGTAGGCGCCTTGCCCCATCTCCACGTGCTTGGCGATGACGGTGACGATGTTGTCGGCGCCGACCCGCAGGAAGGCGTTTGGCGCGAACGGCTCGGCCGTCGCGGCGAGCGCGCGTCGTGTCAAACCAAGCCACTCGAAGCCGATCGTCAGCGCGATCGCCGCGCCGCCGGTCGTCTTGAGAAAATCACGTCGCGTCTGTGGCTGCGCGACAAGCGTGTCGATGGTCATGGCTTATCCCTCGGCCGTTCGTATCATGGCGCCGGCAGCGGCGTGGATGGCGGCCCGAATGCGAGGATAGGTCGCGCAGCGGCAGATGTTGCCAGTCATCGCGGCGTCGATGTCCGCATCGGTCGGCGCCGGGTTCCGCGTAAGGAGCGCCGTGGCGGACATGATCTGGCCCGATTGACAGTAGCCGCACTGGGGCACCTGGAGTTTGATCCAGGCTGCCTGCACCGCCTTGGCTGGCTTGGACTCCAAGCCCTCGATCGTAGTCACGTGCTTGCCCGCCACGGCGGACAGAGGCGTCACGCAGGAGCGTATGGCCTGGCCGTCGAGATGGACCGTGCAGGCGCCGCACAGCGACATTCCGCACCCAAACTTGGTCCCGTGGAGACCGGCCACTTCGCGGACGGCCCAGAGCAACGGCATGTTGGGATCAGCGTCAAGCGTAGTCGGCTTGCCGTTGAGCACGAAGGAGGTCGACATGAAAGACTCCAGCGGGGGTCTGGTTTCCGGTCCAGATAAGATGGCGGACGCGAATCGGTTCCGACAATGAGCCGATTCGCGCCGCCACTGACTTGTAGGATATTGCCGTCGCGCTAGAACGCCCCGTCTGTACAGGCGTGGACTGTATTCGAGTACTCCTCCTGGATCGCGTAGGCGTTGCGGCTGATGTGCTCGACGTTGTTGAAGCTGGCGCACAGGTCGCCGATCTCATTGCCAGTCAAACCATTGAACCAGGCGTCCAGGTCGGGGTCGGTGATGCTCTCGAAGAATTCATGCGAGAGCGTCGACGCCGTCGCGTCGATGACGCGGGTTTGGGTCGGGAGCACACAGCCGCCCACGGCCTGATAGGGCTCGACCGTATAGACCACGTGCCAGTTCGGTCCAAAATCCACGCTGCCATGGAAGGCGCAGAAGACAAACGTGCTCGGGTTGTCAGGCGAGTAGCACGTGGTGCTCGAGATGCACATATCAGTGCCACTCGGTAGAAAGACATGATAGAGATTGTTGTAGCCACTCGCTTTGGTGACGTTGGAGGCGGCGAAGAGAATGGCGAAGACGTCGTTGATGGTTGCCGTGTGGTTGGTGAAGGTGGTCGAGGTGCTGAGCTCCTGCAGGCTCCACTTGCCGGCGACGTCCTCGCCGAGGTACTGGTCGGCGATCTGGATCATGCTGCTCTGGTTCAGGTCACGCAGGAACGTCGCTGGCGTCAAGGTCCCCGTGCCCCAGCAGCTCGCCGGACCAGCGGCGCAGTTCACGTAGACATTGCGGGACGTGCCGGTTTTCATGACCGGTCCACCAAAGAAGGTGAGGTCATAGGGTGAGTTGACGACCGTCTGGGCGCTCGCGCGCTCGGCCGCCGACGCACCTCGCTTGGACGCGATGAAGAACGTGCGGACGATGTGATTGGTCGACGTTTGGGCGGCCGACACGGCCGCCGAGGTCACCTCGAATGACATGGGGCCGGTGGGTGCGACGCCGGTCGGTTGGTCGCTGTGGCATGCGGCCAGGAACAGGGCCGCGGTCCCGGCGCAGACCGGGGTAATCCAGGAAGACACACGAACGAATCGCGAACGCATCTCCGGGCGGGGGGGCATTGGACCTCTCTCTGCCGGTTGAGCCGGCGATCAAATGGTCAGGGCGCGCGGGACGATGCCGACAGGCGTGATGGACCCGCGCGCGTCAGGGGACGGCTGCATCGGGAGACATCGCGTGTGGAGGGGGGAGGGCCGCGGGCGTGCGCGGATACCGACATGGGTGGACGCTCCCCGGAGGATCTGTGCGTGCCTACAGCATGCGCGACGGTATAAGGTGAGCCGTCAGCGCGGCCGTCGCTATACGTCCGCGCGAACGGGCTCTACCGTTGCTTTGCCACATCCGCCTCGATGATTCGCATGAGGCACACGGCAGTGTGTCGTTGTGCCTCGTCGAGGCTCGCCACAGTCGCGTCCTCGAGGGCCCGCCACGCGGTTTCGACCCTGCGCTGCAGGACTCTGCCTTTCTTCGTGACCGACACGATACTGACGCGCCGATCCTGCGCCAACGCGCGCCGGGTGACGAGACCGGCGGTTTCCATCCGACGCAGGGACTTGGCGACCGTCGACGGATCGCACGCGAGGAGCTGTACCAACTCGGACTGCGTCCGCTCGCCGTGCTCCCACAGCGCCATCAGCATGATCTCCTGACCCGGAAAGAGATCGAGTGCCCGCAACAAGTCCCCGGCATACGCGCGATGCGTACGCGCGAGCTGGAAGATCGCATAGCTCACCGGAAACGACTCCGCCGGCCCGGGGCAGGGCTGACTCACGCGACGTTGAGCGTGGGATAGTCCGTGTAGCCGTGGGCGCCGCCGCCAAAGAACGTCTTGGGATCGGGCGCGTTGAGCGGCGCGCCGGTCCGGAGACGCGCGACGAGGTCCGGGTTGGCGAGCGACATTTGCCCCAGGCTGGCGATGTCGGCCACGCGGTCCGCGACATCGGCGACGATCCCCTCGCGCGGACGCCCGGCCCGGTTCACGATGAGCGTGGTCGGCCACGCAGCGCGAATCTCCCGCAACAGCGCGTCGTTCCCGATATGCATGACATGCAGGTAGGCCAATCCCACCGCCGCAAGCTCCGGCACCAACGTGCGATAGAGCGCCGCCGTGTCGCCCTCGTCGATGTCATTGGTCGTGTTGCCAGGCGAGAGCCGCAGTCCGGTGCGGTCCGCACCGATCTCCGCGGTCACCGCCCGGGCGACTTCCACCGCGAATCGCACGCGGTTTTCCAATGAGCCGCCGTACTGATCATGGCGCTGGTTGGCGTTCACCGACAGAAATTGGTGGATCAGGTACGAGTTCGCCCCATGTATCTCCACGCCGTCCGCGCCGGCGGCGATGGCTGCCGCGGCGGCGTGCCGAAAGTCATCGATGGTCGCGCCAATCTCGGCGACGGTGAGTGCGCGAGGCACCGGGATGTCGAGGCGACCCTGTGGCGTGTACATCTGCGCCGCGGGCTTTACCGCGGAGGGGGCAACCGGTTGGCGGCCATGCGGGGTGTTTGCCGGGTGGGCCACGCGTCCGGCGTGCATGAGCTGAATGAAGATCCGCCCACCCGCGTCATGGACGCGATCCGTCACGAGCCGCCACCCCGCGATGTGCTCGTCGGTGTAGATGCCGGGCGTGAGCATATAACCCTGGCCGTCGTCGGACGGCTGCGAGCCCTCCGTGACGATGAGCCCGAACGACGCGCGCTGGGCGTAGTACTGCGCGTTGAGCGCCGTGGGCGCCCCACTCGGCGTTGCGCGATTGCGGGTCATCGGGGCCATCGCCACCCGGTTGGGGAGCGTGTATCGCCCGACTGTCACCGGCGTCCAGAGTGCGTCCATCGTCGTGTCTCTCCAGGTATGTGGTCGACCACCTACTAATGTGGTCGGCCACATATTGGTTCCGGGTGACGGTGCGTGTCAGTGCGGCTTGAACGTCTTCCCGGTCTCGATCAGCGTTTTGAAGCGTGACAGGATACGCGGCCACCCATCGGCGCAGGACGCGTACCCGGGATCATCGTCGGCCCACGCATCGTGGGTCACCGTGACCTGGGTGGCCTCGGTCTCCGGCACCAGCTCCATCATCGCGCGGGACGACTTGTCGGATGTGCCGAGGGTGAAGGTGTACTGGAGGACCTTGGGCGGCTCGACTCGCAGGAACTGACCTCGAACGTACGCGATGCGCTTGCCATCGGGTCCCGGGCCCATCCACGCGAGCGAGCCACCGGGCCGCGCGTCTGCCTCGAGCTCGGCGCCCCCGTAGATGACCCGGTTGGACTCCGGTGACAGAAAGGCCTCCCACACCTTCTCCGGCGTGGCGGCGATGTAGAAGACGAAGTGGAGCGGAGCCTGTTGAGCCATGGTGTCTCCGTGGTGAGCTGGGCTGAACCGAAAGCTACGGCACCGCAGACTGACGCCGTCGCAGGAAACGGCGGACCGCCGGGTCTCGCTCCAGGCCGATGGCGATCTCGTAGGCGTGGCGGGCGTCGGCATGCTCGCCGGTCCTGGCCAGGAGCTCCGCGCGCGCCGCCCAGTACGGTTGGTACGCGGCGAGGCGAGCATCGGCCGTTGCATCGGGCATCGCGGCGAGTGCCGCATGGGCGCCCCGCACCTCGGCCACGGCCAGCGCACGATTGACAGCGACCACCGGTGAGTCGGTAAGGGCGAAGAGCGCGTCGTAGAGCTGCAGCACCTCATGCCAGTTGTCGCGACCCGTGTGGCGGCGATAGACGTGCGCCGACTGCAGCGCACCCTCCAACTGATAACGGCCAACAGCGCCTAAGGCGCTCGCCCGCCGGAGCAGCGTCTCGGCCTCGCGAATCATCGCCATATCCCACGACGCCGGATCCTGCCCCGCCAGCGGCACGTACTCGCCGTCCTCCGACCGTCGCGCGCCCTGCCGGGCCGTCGCGTGCAGCATGAGCGCAAGCAGGCCGAGCGTCTCCGGCTCCTCCGGCAGCACCCCGGCGACGAGTCTGGCCAGAAACAACGCTTCCTCGGTGAGATCGCGGCGAACGACGTCGGTCCCAGCAGGGTCCGCCCATCCCTCGGTGAACGCCGCGTAGATCGCGTCCAACACCGCATCGAGCCGGCCGGGCAGCTCGTCGCGCTCAGGGATGCGGAAGGGAATGCCGGCCTGCCGGATCTTGCTCTTGGCCCGGACCAATCGCTTACCCATGGCTGCCGGCGACGTGAGAAACGCCGAGGCGATCATTTTGGCGTCCAACCCCACCACCACCTGCAGCATCAACGGCGCGCGGACACCGGCTTCGATGGCGGGATGGGCGCACGCAAACATCAAGGCGAGACGGCGGTCGGGGATGTCCGCGTCCGCGGTCTCGATCGGCAACCCCTCCGCCAGTATCTGAATCTGCGCGGAGGCGGCATCGCCACTGGCGCGCCGGCGCGCGTCATCGATCATCCGCCGGCGGGCCGCGGTCAAGAGCCACGCCTCGGGGTTCGCTGGACACCCGTCCACCGGCCAGTGCGCCAGCGCCGACGCGAACGCCTCGGAGAGCGCATCCTCAGCTGCCGCCACATCCCGCGTGCGTGCCGCGAGAAACGCGATCAGCTTCCCGTAGCTGCGGCGCGCCACCGCGTCGACCGTGGCGCGCGCCTCGGACGCCGTCACGTCATTGGTTGGTAGCACAGGAAGACGTTGCCATTGCCGAAGGTCCGTGTGTTGGTCAGCTTCAGATTCAGTCGCCTCTCGAGACCTTCCAACATCGCCCGCCCCTCGCCCAACACCACGGGATTGACGACGAATTGGTACTCATCGATCAATCC
>DATMNB010000074.1:0-13336 GCA_035569435.1 Gemmatimonadaceae bacterium | reverse complement strand
TGGACGAGTCGGGGAGGCCGGTCACGTCAAACACCACGGCACCGAGGTCGGCGTCGGGGCTGCCCTGCATGAATTGGAAGGATTGGGCGTAGTAGTAGCGCGAGCCGATCTTGAAGTATTTGCCGTCCATGGCGCCGATCCCCCGGTGGAGCTCGGGGTGCTCGATCGTCCAGTCGAAGATTTTCTTGGGGGCCGCGGTATTACTGATGTCGTAGATTTGGGTGTCGAAATTCACGAAGCCGCAGACGTACACGTAGGGGCGGCCGGGGTCCTGCTCGATCTCGATGTCCGCCGCCTTCCACCCGCCCGGGTGCGTGACGACGTGACTGACCACGTGCACCGATTTCGTGCCGCCGGACTTGCCCACGGTGCCCGGCACGGCCGCGCCGGGATCCTGGGCCCACACCGTCGTGGCGAGCCCGAGGTACATCAAGGGGAAGAACAGTCTACGCATCACGCCTTCTGGTGTGGGGTAGGAGAGCGTCCAACCGTAGCTTTCAAATCTTAGCCTGTCAGATATGCCCTGCAACTACGACCTGCAAATGTTCACACATAGAACGCTCGCGCGCGGCCTTGTAGTGGTCACAACTTTTGTGATGGCCTGTGGTGGTGGCGACAAGCAGGCGCCAGTGGCTGCCGCCGCGGACACAGCCCGCCCGGCCGTTCCAACAGGCACACCGACCTTTCTCGCGCAGATCGTCCACACGTACCCGCATGACGCGACAGCGTTTACGGAGGGGTTCGAGTGGCATGACGGCGCGCTGTACGAGGGCACGGGGATCGTCGGACAGTCAGGGGTGCGACGCACCGAGCTGGCGACCGGCGCGATGCTCAAGTACGTGGAGCTGCCGGCCCCACATTTTGGGGAAGGCGTGACGGTGTTTCATGGCACGCTGTACGAGCTCACGTGGAAGGACGGGATCGGGTTCAGGTACGATGCGCGGACGTTTGCGCCGCGGGGGCGGTTCACGTACACGGGCGAAGGTTGGGGGCTCACGCACGACGAACACTCGCTCATCATGAGTGACGGCACGAGCGTGTTACGGTTTTTCGACCCGGCCACGTTCAAGGTGCAGCGCACGCTCGCGGTCACGGCCGATGGCATGTCGGTGCCGCGCTTGAACGAGTTGGAGCGGATTCACGGCGAGCTGTGGGCGAACCTCTGGCAGAGCTCCAACATCGCGCGCATCGATCCCGCGACGGGCAAGGTCATCGCGTGGGTGGATCTCACGCCGTTGACGTCCGAGATCGCGGCTGGCGACACCATCGATGTCGCCAACGGGATCGCCTACGACTCGGCGACCGATCGGATCTTTGTGACCGGCAAGTTGTGGCGGTCCGTGTATGAGATCCGGGTGGGCCCAAGGGAGTGAACGTCGGCGGTGATCTCGAATGACCGGAGACGCGCGGCGTGGTCGAAGATCTGCGCCGTGATCATGAGCTCATCGGCGCCGGTGTGTTCGACGAACGCGTCCAGGTCCTGGCGGACCCTGTCGGGTGAGCCGACCACGGTGGCGGCGAGGGCTGAGTCGAGCATGCGGCGCTCGGCGGGGTCGAGGTACTCGGCGAAGCGGTCGACCGGTGGCGGGAGGCGGCCGGGGCGGCCGCGGCGGAGGTTCACGAACGCTTGCTGCAGTGACGTGAACAATCGACGGGCTTCGTCGTCGGTCTCGGCGGCGAAGACGTTGAGGCCGAGCATCACATACGGGCGGTCGAGATACGCGGACGGGTGGAAGCCCGCGCGGTAGCGCGCGATCGCCGACATCATGAGCGCGGGCGCGAAGTGCGAGGCGAAGGCGAAGGGGAGCCCCATCTCGGCGGCGAGTTGGGCGCCGAAGAGGCTCGAGCCGAGGATCCATACCGGCACATCGAGGCCGGTGCCGGGAACGGCTTGTACCCGTTGGCCTGGTACAAGAGGACGGAAGTACGCCAGGAGCTCAGCGACGTCGTCCGGGAAGGTGTCCGCCGCGCTCGGGTCTCGGCGGAGGGCGCGACTCGTGGCCTGATCGGAGCCTGGAGCGCGGCCGAGACCAAGGTCGATGCGGTCAGGGAAGAGCGACGCGAGTGTGCCGAACTGCTCGGCGATGACGAGCGGCGAGTGGTTGGGGAGCATGATGCCGCCAGCGCCGACACGGATCGTCGAGGTGCCGCCCGCGACGTAGGCGATGACGACCGACGTGGCCGCGCTGGCGATGCCTGGTATGCTATGATGCTCGGCGAGCCAGAAGCGGCTGTAGCCCCAGCGCTCGGCGTGCTGGGCGAGGTCGAGTGAATTGCGGAGGGCTTGCGCGGCGGTGGCGCCTTCGGTGATCGGCGCGAGGTCGAGCACGGAGAATGGAATCTTGTGATCGCGGTCCATCACACGAAGTATAGACGGCGGGTTAGAGCGGCAGTCGCAGCACCACCGTGGGGCGCGCGCGGTCGGCGGCGAACGCGCCGGTCTCGACATTGCCGAGATCGAGCTGGCTGTTGGCGACATACAGAAAGGCACTGCCGGCCACGACGCCCTGGATCGGGCCGTCGTAGTCGGGGTGGCTCATCTCCAGCACATTCACGGCCGTGATCCGTCGACGGGCCGGATCGAGGTGCAGGCGGAGGACGCGGGCCGGTGCGACACCGATTTGCACGACGATGAACCCATCGGCGACTGGCGAGAGACCGTCGAGACCTCCGAGCCACACGCCGGGCGGGCCGTCGAGCTTGCGCCGGACGTTGGTGGCGCGGTCGAGTGCCCAGAGACCGTCGGTCCAATCGATCACGTAGAGCGTGCGGTGGTCGTCGGAGAAGGCGAGACCCTGGGTCGACTGGAACGCCGCTCCGGGGGCGAAGGGCTCCAGTGTGGTGGCGTCGGGGCGGAGTCGGTAGATCCCCGAGACGCGAGAGTCGGAGATGTAGACGGTGCCGTCCTGGTCGATGACCAGTGCGTTCAGGAAATGCTTTTGGCCATCGGTGGGGAGGAGCGCCTTTCGCACGAGCGCGCCGGATCGGAGGTCGAAGGCGAAGATGCCGGACCGACCGTCGTCGTCCTTGGCGTAGTCGAGCATGAAGGGGACGCCGGCGGTGGTGGCGTAGAGAATCCTCCGAGTAGCGTCGATGGCGAGCGAGGCTCCAGCGAAGAAGCCGTCTTGGGCCGGGTGAATGAAGTCCGAGACGACACCGTCTTTTGTGCGACGCAGAATCTTGCGCTCGCGTACGCTCGCGATGAATGTGTCGCCGGTTTTCGTGTCGACCGCGAGGCCGGTCGCGATGAGGGTGGAGTCCGGGAGAGTGAAGGCGACGGTGCTGTGGACGAGTGGGGTACGGAGTGCGGTGAGACGCGTGAGGTAGCCGGCCCACTCCGGCGTGGCGTGGATGCCCGAGAAGTCGCTGTCTGTTTCGGCGCCCAGGTCGAGTTTTCGGGACAGGAGGATGTCGAGGTCGCGAATGGCCGCGGCGGCGTGGCCTTGGAGTGCTTCGCCGCGGGCCACGTCATATAGGATGCGGGCGTTGGCCGGGTCGCGGGCGAGGGCGTGCTTCTCCAGGGTCAGGAATCGGGCGTAGTCTTTCGCCCGATAGGCGGCCATGGCGTCGTCGGCGGTTTGCGCGGCGGCGGGATGGCTCGCGAGAGCACAGAGGGCGAGTACGGCGCGGAGGTGAGTCCGCACTAGGGCGTGGCTGAACGGCGGGTGACGGCGGCGAGGCCGATGGCTGCCCAGACGACGTTCACGGCGGCCGAGGGCCAGGCGGCGTGCCAGGCGGTGTTGATGATCAGCAGAATGCTGCCGACGATGTTGAGTCCCTGATACAGGACGCTCGTGGCGCTCAGGCGGTGGAAGGAGATGAGGGCGTAGGCGATGATGACGAGGACGGCGCCGATCCAGCCGGCGCCGTCGAGGAGGAGTGCGGTCATGAGTCGGCGGCCAGCGAGCGCGCGACGGTCGGTGTGGGGCGGGGCTTGAGGGACAAGAGGAGGACCGCGCCGATGATTATGGCGATGGCGACGACCGTCATTGGGCCGATGGGCTCGCCGGCGATGGTGGCGCCGAGGATGACGGCGATCACGGGATTGACATAGGCGTAGGTGCCGAGTTTGGCCGGGGTCACGGCGGTGACGAGGTAGGTGTACGCCGAGTAGCCGACGATCGATCCGAGCGTGATCAGATACAGGAGGGCGAGGAGCGACGCGGGCGAGACCGCTGACGGGGCGAAGTGGGCTGACTCGCCGGTGAGCAGTCCAGCGGCAAAGAGAACCGTGCCGCCCGTGAGCATCTCCATGCCGGTCGTGAGTAAGGGGGACTTGGGCAGATCGGCGCGGCGGCCGAACAGCGAGCCATAGGACCAACAGATAGATGCGATGAGAAGCGCGACGGCGCCACCCAGGTCGACGGTGTTATCAGCAGTCGGACGCACCAAGACGGCGACACCGATGAGGCCGAGGGCGACGCCGACCCAGGCGCGAGGCGTGGGGCGAGCGCTGGCGCCGTCGGCGCTGGTCAGCCAGCCGAGGACGACCATCCAGAGCGGCACGGTGGCGACGAGCACGGCAGTGATCCCCGACGGCACGCGTTGCTCGGCCCAGGTGACGAATCCGTTGCCAAACATGAGGAGCAGTGTGCCGGCGATGGCCGAGTTGCGCCACTGTGTCGTGGTGGGCTTAGGCGCGCCGCGCGCGCGACTCCACACGTAGAGGATCGCGCCGGCGACAAAGAATCGTGTACCCGCCATGAAGAACGGCGGGATGGTCTGGATCGCGTAGCGGATCGCCAGGTAGGTCGATCCCCAGAGGACGTAGACCAATCCGAACGCGAGGGGGACGGCGAAACGACGGCGCATCATGGTGTCACCGGCATGGATGCCACCGGCATGGTGGCGGTTTCTTTGACCGTGGCGAGGACGATCGTCGTGCGGGTCGATCGCACGGTGGGGATCGCTCCGAACCCTTCGCGGAGCAGCGACTGCAGGGCGTCGGTGTTGGCGACGCGGACCTTGACGAGGAAGCAGTCCTCGCCGGCGATGTGGTGGATTTCCTGGACTTCTGGAATCTCGCTGAGGAGCCGCTCGGCGATGGGCGAACCGAGGCGTTCATCCGTGCGGACGTAGACGAAGGCCAGGAGGCCCAACTCCAAGGCATGGGGATCGATCCGCGCTTGATAGCCGCGGATGATCTGTCGTTCCTCGAGCTTGCGGACGCGCTCAAGGACGGCGGAGGGGGCCAGACCGACTTGCCGCGCCAGCTCGGCGTTGGAGGTCCTGGCGTCGGACTGAAGGATATTCAGGATTTTGCGATCAATGGCGTCCATTGTTCTGCCCGAAGACTGTTTGGCAGAATATAGTTCCGCTATGGTTGACGCCGCTACTATATGATGGTCAGTCTCTGGTAACGGCGGCCTGTCTGTTCGAAGCCTAGGCGCTCGTAGAAGGCGTGCGCGCCGGCGCGGCGGAGGGCGGTCGTGACGACGAGGCGCGCCGCACCCTGTTGGCGCGCCCAGTCGCTGATCGCGTCGACCAGACGGCGGCCGGCGCCGCGGCCCCGATCGGTGTCGCGCACCACGAGGGCTGTGAGCATCACAGCGGGCGCATCGTTGTGCAGGGTCACGTAGACATGGGCCGTGGCGACGCCCACAACGGCGGTGCCGATCGTGGCGACCATCGCGGTGCGACCGCGATCGGCGGTGAACCGCGCCAGTCGGTCGGGCAGGGACGCGGCGTCGGTCGGGTGGTCGAACTGGGCGAACAGTGTGGCGACTTGATCGGCGTCGCTCGGCAGCGCCGGCCGAATCATGAGGGTCACAGCGGGTTCATGGGTCGATCAGTTGGTTTTGTTGGCCATCCAGGGGCCGGTGACTGTCACACCCAGTTGGGTGGCGGTGGCCATGCCGGACATGGACGTAAAGCCGGAATTGACGGTACCGGTGTTGGTGATCGTCGCGCTGTCAAAGTTGAACGACACGTCCTGGCCGTTGATGGTGCCGTTGGTGACGTTGCCCGACTTGGTGAACGCGTAGTTCTTGCCGTTGACCGTGCAACTGAGCTGGGCGCCCGAGTAGGTACCCGTGAAGGTGGATCCGGTCTGCGTCAGGGCGAGCGTGGCTCCGGCCACGGAGCAACTGACCGTGTCGCCGGAGACGGCGGACGCGGAATAGGACCATGTGCCGGTGAGGCCGGTGCCGGTCGGGTTCATGTTGCCGGTGTCGCTGCTGCCGCAGGCGGCCAGGACGGCCGCGAGGGCGACGCTGAAAGCAGTCATTGTTGCGCGTAATCGCATGATCAAAAAGGTAGCGGGCGTGGCCTTTCGATGGCCCTTGACGGGGCCCAGAGCAATGTGTATATAACTAATAGGTTAAATAACCAAGAGGTTAGACACGGTGATCGCTGACGCGTTGAGCACCACATTTGCCGCCCTCGCCGACCCGACGCGTCGGGCGATTCTGGCGCGGTTGGAGCGTGGGCCGGCGACGGTCGGGGAGTTGGCCGCCCCGTTTACGATGAGCGGGCCCGCGGTCTCCAAGCATCTGCGCGTGCTCGAGCGCGCGGGGCTGATCGCGCGGGGACGGGAGGCGCAGTGGCGGCCGTGTCGGCTGGAGGCGGGGCCGCTCAAGGAGGTTGTCGAATGGGCGGAGCCGTACCGGCGGTTCTGGGATGCGAGCTACACGCGGTTGGATGCCTATCTCGAACAGATGAAAAAACAACAGGGGGAGGGATGATGGTCACGGCACAGCGGATCGGCGCCACGACATTCTCGACGCCGTCGGATCAGGAGCTCGTCATCGTGCGCGTGTTTGATGCGCCGCGGCGGCTGGTGTTCGACGCCTACACGAAGCCCCAGCACTTGCCGCACTGGATGCTCGGGCCCGAGGGGTGGACGATGAGCGTCTGCGAGATCGACTTTCGCGCGGGCGGCGCGTGGCGCTTTGGCTGGCGCCATGCGGACGGTCACGACATGGCGATGCACGGGACGTACAAGGAGATCGTGCCGCCCGAGCGGGTGGTCACGACGGAGTCGTGGGGCGCCGAGTGGCCCGACACGGTCAACACGGTGAGCTTCGCCGAGTCGGATGGGCGGACGACGGTGACGACGGTGATCCAGTATCCGTCGAAGGCCGCGCGCGACGCGGCCGCGCAGAGCGGGATGCAGCACGGCGTGAACCTCAGCTACGAGCGTCTGGCCGAATATCTCGGGACGCTGGGATGAAAAAAAAACGGCCGGGGCGGTGGTGCCGCCCCGGCCGGTCCATCGGTGGTGCCTTAACGGCGATCGCGATCGAAGTTGAACATGTCCATCAGGTCCGTGATCGCCGGGGCATTGACCGGTGCGTACGGGTTGCTCTTCTCGACGATCGGGTTCGGCAGGTTGTCGCGTCCGTCCGGCGCGATCGTCTGCAGGCCCCAGTTGGCCTCGACGAACTTGTCGAACGAGACGTGGTCGCCGTAGGAGTGCACCATGCCCACGCCCTTGGTGAAGGGCGACACGACGATCAACGGGATGCGGGTGCCATCGCCGAAGAAGTCGAGCGGCTGGACGTAGCCGGAATCATAGTACCCACCGCCCTCGTCGACCGTGATCATGATCGCCGTCTCGGCAAAGAGCGACGGGTTGTTCTTGATCATGTCGACGATCTTCTTGGTGAAGCCCTCGAACAGGTCGAACTTGGACGACGCCGGGTGGCCATCGAGGATGCCGTCCGGTTTAATGATCGACACGGCCGGGAGTGTGCCGTTCTGGATGTCGGCGTACAGATCGGTGATGTCCTGCAGGTTCTTGCGCAGCGATGGGTTGGTCATGATCTGCTTCGAGTACAGGAACGGATTGCAGATGTTGCAATAGGTGCTGGCCTCGCCCGTTTCCGTGCCCTTGGCCCAGCCTTCGCCGTAGTACTTCCACGACACGTGGTTGTCGGCGAGCAGCAGCCCGAGGTTCCGCTGCGTCGAGGGCGGGATCGTGAACACCTTGGCGCCCAACGGCGCCGCGACGCCGGTGCCGAGATAGCCGGGGTTGTAGTTGTTGACGAGGTAGTAGGCGCCCTTGCGGCAGTCGCCGTTTCTGAACGGCCGGTAGGGGAGCGTTTCCAGGTACTGGTGCAACTCGCTGACCCCGGGCTGCGTCGTGTCGTTGCAGTTGATGTACGAGCCGCCGCCGTAGCCGTCCTCCGTGTACCAGTCGTTCGTTCCCGGCATCGGGTTCGGGTTTTCGATCTGGTTGCTGGGCGGGGTCGCTGGCGCGCCGGTCGAGTCGGCGTAGAAGATCGTCTGACCGTAGCCGAGCGCGATGTGGTTGGCGCCCGTGCCACCGTTGATCGCCTGGTGGTAGTTGTCGCTCAGGGCGTACTCGTTGGCCAGCTTGGTGAAGTACGGCATGTCGCCGGACTGCACGTTGTAGAACCCCATCGACGTCGAGCCTTCACCGGTGGTCTCGTTGGTGAAGTGCGCCGGTGGCGGCGCGCCGTTGCTGCCCGCGCCAAAGTTGACCTCGACCCAGGGAAAGAGATCGGCCTGGCACCCGCTCGGGTTCTTGGCCGTCGCCTTGCCGTGGTCGCAGTCCAACTGTTGCCACATCTGGAAGAAGCGGTGCACCGGGCTGCTGGCGTACGCATCGTAGGAGGCGTACCGGCTGATCTGGAACGGACCATCCGGGAGACCCGCTGGGAAGCGCTTGTCGTCGGTGCCACTGACCTGGCCGGTGCCGCCGGTCGTCAGCTCGACGTAGGCTGCGGGCTCCAGCGCCGGCTCAATGCCCTCGGCTTGGGCGACAGAGGAGAAGTTGGGCTTGGTCGGGCCGCCCGCGGAGATGTTGGGCATCGTGTGGTACGGATCGGTGTGGTGCGGGTGCTCGGAGAAGACGTCGATGTCGATCGCCTTCCACTGCTGGGCCTTGGTGAAGTTGGGGCCTGGCGTGCCGTCGGCGTTGACGATCCCCTCAGAGAGGAGATTCCAGACCGTCTGGCCGTGGCGCGGGACGTAGGTGGCGAACAGGTGATCAAAGGTGCGGTTCTCGCCGATGATGTAGATCACGTGCTTGATCGGCGTCCGCGTGTTCCGGTCGTTGCTGTTGCCGCCCTGGGGCAGCGCATCCGTTTTCGCCTGCTGGGCGTGCGCGAGCGCTGGGACGCCAACCACGCATCCTGCGCCGATCACGCACCCGGCGATGGTGTTGAGTAGGCCGACTGCTTTCATGCCTGATATCCTCCCCTGGGTAATTGCAACGCGAGCGCCGTGACAATTCGTCCCGCGCGCGGCGGGACTCGTGGGGGGACAGTAGCCTGCGCGAATAGCGAGGCTGTCACGGTCACGACCGTGTGGTGGCACGCACGCGTCTTGAAGTTGTGACGCAGCTCGACCATACCTGAGACTGTGACCTGCGGCCGTGACAAACTGTGGCGCGCGCTCGCTAGTGCAATGCGACGGAGGCAGCAGGCCGGGTCGTGCCGCTCGTGTCGGTGAGCGCCCGCATGAACGCGATCAGGTCCGTGCGTTCGCGGCGCGTCAGGTGGAGTGGTTGGTCGAAGAGCGTTTGGTACGGCAAGTCGATGCCGATGCCCGCGCCGCCTCCGGCATTGTAAAACGCGACCACGTCGTCGAGCGAGCGGTAGGCGCCGTTGTGCATGTACGGCGCGGTCAGCGCCGCGTTACGCACGGTCGGGACCTTGAACGCGAAGCGATGCGTGTCGACCCGATCGATCAACCCCCGGCCGCGATCGGGGTCGAGCCTGGCGTGACGGAGCACCGGCTGCTCGGGGACGCCGATGATCTCGGGGTCGGTGGTCCGATAGAGCGGCGGTTGCGTTCCATTGAACAGCGGGGCGAAGTGGCAGGTGCCACAACGACCCTTACCCATGAACACCGTGAATCCTCGTCGGGCGGCGGCGCTCAGTGCGGCGCTGTCGCCGCGCACCGCCCGATCGAACGGCGCGTTGAGTGCGGTCAGCGATCGGATGTAGCTGGCAAGCGCCACGCGCAGCGACAGGCCGGTGACGGCACGATCGGGCGAGGTGCCAAAGGCACGGGCGAATGCCTCGCGGTAGGTGGAGTCGGCGGCGACGCGACTGACGGCGGTGTCGCTCGAGCTGCGCATCTCGTTGGGGTCGCTCAGGACGGCATCGATCTGCTGCTCGAGGCCTCGGGCGCGCTCGTCGGCGAACAACGTGGGCTGCAGCGCGGCGTTGATCAGCGTCGGGGTGCGGCGTGGCGGCGGCGCATCGACGGGGCGCGCCAGCTCTGGCGTGAGCGAGGTGCGTTTGGACAAGCCATCGGTGAAGGCCCGGGTCGGGAGGTGACAGCCGGCGCACGAGCGGGTGCCCGGGCCAGAGAGGCGCGCGTCGGCGAAGAGGCGCGCGCCGAGCGCGACGAGGGCGGCGCCACCGATCGGGATGTTCGCGTGACGAGGCGTATAGGCGATGGCGTCGAACGCGCCGCTGTCGTAGACCGAGGCCGCGTCGTCCCGCCACAAGTGACCGGCCGGCGTGTGGGGGATGGCCCGCGCCACCCGGAGGTCGGCCAGCGCATGAGACGCCGGGAGGCTGTAACGGGCGACGAACGTGAGGCGATCCATGCGCTCGAACGTCGCGTGATGGCGGAGGTAGCCGGCGGCGTCGCGCAGCGCGCGGTCGGCGCGCTGGCGGCGCTCGCCAACATGGGCGCTCTCTGTGTCGACCGGCGCGACGAGGGTGGCGCGCACGCCGTCGAGCGCGGCGGCGGCGTCGAGCAGGGCATCGTCCTGCCGGTCAGAATCAAAGCCGGAGATGTCGAGCGTGCTCACGCGAGCGATCTCGGCGCGGGCGGCGTCGTAGACGGCCGGTTCGTCGACGTCGAGCGATTCGGTCATCGACCGCAGCACAGAGACTTGCTCGCGCATCGCGTGGATTCGAGCGAGGGTCGCGGTCCTGGCGGAGTCCGCGAGGCGGGGAAAGATCGCGCTCTCGACCGCGGGGAAGGCCCCGGGCGTGTTATATGGGCGCGGATAGATCTCATCGGCGTCGCCCTCGAGGGGACCCTGGAGCATGGTCACCGCGGTGGGGGCGTAATAGGCGAGCAGGCCCTCGGCGCGCTTGTAGGCTGTGCGTGTGCGGCGGAATGCCCGTTGGGCGAGGACCGTGCGTCCGGCCGTGATCTCACTCGCGAGCGTGTCGAGGCCCACGAGGAGCGAATCGAGTTGCGCCTCGAAGACGCGCGTGGCGGGCGACGAGGTGGTGTCGGCGGTGGAGGCGATGAGGCAGGCGCCGGCGGCGGCCGAGCGCAGCAGGGCGAGGATCGATGTCATCGCTCTCACGAACGACCCGCCGTGTCACGGCATGTCGTCGGAGTGGTTAGGAGCGTGTCACAGTCGGCGATTCAGGTGGCACCACTGCGGCAGCGTACTGCTTCAACAGCTCGGCGGATTTCTCGAGGGCTCGGCGCTCGGATGCGCTGAGCGGCGTGGGGAGCACGCGAGAGACGCCGCCGCGATCGATGATGGCGGGGAGGGAGAGGCACACGTCGCCCAAGTCCATGTCGGGCGGGGCGAGGCTGGAGACGGTCAAGACGGCGTGTTCATCGCGGAGAGTGGCGCCGACGATGCGGGCGAGGGCGGCGCCGATGCCGTAGTAGGTGGCGCCTTTGGCTTGCAGGATCTCGAATCCGGCGCGGCGCGTTGCGGTCTCGATCTTCGCGAGCGCGGCCGGATCATACGGGAGCCCGAGCTGGCGACAGAAGCCCTCGAGCGGCATGCCGGCGATGGACGCCGACGACACGACTGGGACCTGGCTGTCGCCGTGCTCGCCGAGGACGTAGGCGTGGACGTTGTCCGGCGCCACGCCAAAGCGCTCGGCGAGGCGGCGGCGAAAGCGTGAGGTGTCGAGCGTCGTGCCCGAGCCGATGACGCGATTCGCGGGCAGGCCTGACCACTTCAAGGCCGCGTAGGTCAGGACGTCGACCGGGTTGGAGGCCACGAGGATGATCCCGGTCGGGTTGTAGCGCCCAAGCTCGTCGATGATCGCACGGAGCATGGCCGCGCCCTCCTTGAGGTCATCGAGGCGCGATGTCCTCGCCGCGGCTTGCTGCCGGCCGGCCGTAATGATGATGACGTCGGCGGTGGCGCAATCGGAAAAGTCGCCAGATCTGACGTGCGTCGTGTGGGAGAAGATCTCCGCGTCCTTCAGGTCCTGCACGTGCCCCTCGGCGCGCTTCGTATCCTTGTCGATGAGCACGATGTCCGGCACGGTACCGGAGAGGAGCAGTGCGTAGGCCGTCGTCGAGCCGACCAAGCCGGCGCCGATGATGGCGACGCGGGCGACATGAGGCGCACCTCGAGCCGCGGCTTGAGTGTTGGAGGTCTGCACATCCTTATAATTGCCGGCGTTACGATCAGAACAAAGGGTCTGCGGGTCGCGGCATCGCGCGCATTCTCTCGCTCAGGGTCATGTGAAGCGCGAGAGCCAGGTCAGGACGCGGGCGATCGATGGCTTGTAGGGTGGGCGAATGAGACCGGCGCCGTTCAGGCGGGATTGGACGAAGACCGCTTTCTCCTTGGAGAACTGGCGGAAGCCAAACTCGCCGTGGTAGTGGCCGTGGCCTGAGGGGCCGACGCCGCCAAAGGGGAGCGCGTCCTGGGCGATGTGCATCAGCGTGTCGTTGATGGAGACGCCGCCGGCGATGGTGCCGGCGAGGATCCGGTCGCGCGCCGTGCGATCGGTGCCAAACCAGTAGAGTGCGAGTGGCCGGTCGTGGCGGTTTACGTACGCCAGCGCATCGGTCGTGGTGTCGTACGGCATGACGGGCAGGATCGGGCCGAAGATTTCTTCCCGCATGACGCGCATGTCGTCGGTGACGTCGAGGAGCAGCACGGGCGCCAGCTGGCGGCCGGTCACTGGCGGCGCGATCTCGATCTCGACGACGCGGGCGCCGCGCTGGCGGGCGTCGTCGATGAGATCGCGGAGGCGCTGCAGGTGCCGGTCGCTCACGATGCTGGTGTAGTCGGGGTTGCCGTGGAAGGTCGGATAGAGCTTCCGCATGCTGGCGGTGAGCACGCGTGCGAATCGGTCGATGTCGCGGCGCGGGACCAGGGCATAGTCCGGGGCGATGCACGTCTGGCCGGCGTTGATCAACTTGCCCCAGGCGAGGCGGTCGATCACGGCGTCCAGATCACACGAGGCGTCGATGATCGCCGGTGATTTGCCGCCAAGCTCCAGCGTGACGGGGGTCAGGTTCCTTGCCGCTGCCTGCGCGACCTCGCGACCGACGGCGGTCGAGCCGGTGAAGACGAGGTGATCGAAGGGGAGCGAGGCAAAGAGTCTTCCGACGGCGGCGTCGCCAGTGACGGCGGTGACTTCATCGGGGGAGAAGGACTGGACGATCGCGGTCTCGAGGGCGGCGGACAGACGTGGGG
>DATMNB010000073.1:0-22142 GCA_035569435.1 Gemmatimonadaceae bacterium | reverse complement strand
CCGTGGCGGAACATGGCGACGATCAGGGACGTGACGGCGAGCAGGCCGAGGACGACGGCGCAGAGGATGAGTGTCGTCGCCAGGCGGTGGGGGAGCACGACAAAGGCGATGGGGACAGCCGTGAGCCAGAACAACAGCTCGCCCAGCGTGTGGACCATGCGGAAGCTGACCACCGAGGAGACGGCGCGTGGCGTGGGCATCCAATCGGACGCGGCCGCGATGCGAAAGGGCTCGCCGCCCAGGGCCACCATCGGCGTCACATAATTGAGGGCGAAGCTGGCGACGCTGATCGCGTAGGCACGCAGGTAGGGAATCGGCGGGCCGCGCTCGTCGGAGGCCAGTTGCTCCCAGGCGAGCGTGCTGCAGGCGTAGACCACGGCCCAGGAGAGGACCGCGGGCAGCACGGCGGACCGCGCGGCCTGGAGGCTACGCAGCAGGCCCGCGAGGCCCACGCGGTGGATGATGAGCGAGAACGCCGTGACCCCGAGGAGGAACGCGGCGAGCTGCACCTTGCGACTCACGGGGGGAAACCTACGCCTGGACGGCCACTCGGCACCCGGAAGCCGAGGCCGCGAACGCGGCCTCGAGGACCGCGGCGACCTGCGCGACGTCGGCCAGCGCCTCGGGCGCGGCCCCGCGATCGATCGCGTCGGCGAACGTGCCGAACAGCCCGGCGAACCAGCCGGCGTACGACTGCTTGTCCAGTTGCGCCGTGAAATCGAGGGTCTCGACCGTATCGCCGCGCTCGAGACGCAACAGGCCGCCCTGCCAGTCGATGACGCCGTCGTCACCGATGAACCGCACGCGATTCTCGCGATGGGTCGCCGCCCACGTGAGAAAGAGCGTCGCCATGCGGTCGGGATACTCGAGCGTCAACTGCACGGTGTCCTCGACCGTGTAGGCCTGGTGCCGGAGACGGCTGGTCCAGCACCGGACGTGATCCGGGATGCCGGCGAGGTCGACGATGCTGTACAGGAGGTGCGTCCCGTGATCGAGGAGGATCCCACCCTCGCCCTGCATCGTGCGCCATGGAGCGCCGCGCGCGGACCCCGGATCGGCCGCCTGCCGATAAACGGACAGCTCGGCCAAGTGCCAGCGGCCGATCGCGCCGGCGCGAAGCCAGGCGCCCATCCGCAGCCACGCGGGATTGAAGCGGTATTGATGGCAGGGCACGACGATGCGGCCGGCACGCACGGCGGCGTCGCGAAGCGCGATGGCCTGCGCGCGGTCGATGGCGGCCGGCTTCTCGCAGAGAACGTGGTACCCCGCGTCCAGCGCCCAGAGGGCGAGCGGCAGATGCGACGCGGTCGGCGTGCAGACATCGACAAAGTCGATGGGCCCGAACCCGTCGAGCATCGCCCGGTCACGCAGGAGCGGCACGCCGTCGAGCGCACGCGCGGCCGGATCGGGATCGACAGCCGCAATGATCTCGAGCCGGTCAGGCAAATGCGCGAACGCTGGGATGTGCGCGGTCCGGGCGATGCCGCCGGCACCGAAGATCACGCCGCGATAGGGCCTCGGGGCGCGTGGCTCACCGGGCACCGACGCGTTCCGGCCTCCGGTCCGGCATTACCAGCACGCGCGCCGCCGCCCCGTCCGCCGCTTGTACCAGCCAGAGTAGCACAAGATTGAGCGGGATGAGCTCGATCCAGAGCATGATCGCCGGCCGGCCCGCGGTCGCGCACACGCCAACCAACGCCCAGCGGATGTTCTGCCCAAGCCACGCGCAGTGCCCCAACAGGGGCCCGACACGCACCCGGTACGCCGCGCGCGCCTCGGCGGGCAGCGTCCCATCGCGCAGCCGCCGCACCACCTGCACCGTCCGCGGGAACATGAGCTCCTGCCGCCGCACGTAGGCATCATAGAGATGCGACACCAGTGACGTCCCGGCCGGCGCATCGCCGGTCAGCTCCAACTCACTCCCGCGCCCCACCCCGATCGCCAGAAACGCGTGCCGGATGAAATCGACCGCCGCGCTCTGAAACGAGTGACTGATCAACGCGGCCACCGCGAGCGCCACCGCGGCCTGCCAGTGCCACCCGCCGAGCGCCAACCGGACGGCGAGATGTGCATACAGGTTCACAAACCGCGCGCTGTCCGACACGCCGTCCAGGATGCGTCCGACCCGCGTCGACGTCCCCCGCATACGCGCCAACTGCCCGTCGGCGCTGTCGCCGATGTCGGACACAATGAACAGCACGAACCCGAGCGCATTGAGCCACGGGTCCGCGTACACGAACAGGTGCCCGGCCACCAGGCCGACGATCAGACTCCACAGCGTCACCTGGTCGGGCGACACCCGGGTCGGCGCGAGCGCCGTGGCGATCCGCGCGCCGAGTGGTCGGAAGAAATGGAGGTCGGTCCACTCTTCCACCGCCTCGCCCTTGGTGGCGAGGGGATCGTCCGGATTCACCTTCGCCTGCACGGCGTCATCCGCCAACGCGGTCCGCGGCCTCGCGCAGCACGTCCTTCATCACGGCCAATGCTTCCATCGCCTCGGCCTCGCTGATGACGAGCGGCGGGTTGATCCGCACCTCGGGGTTGTAGATCATGGCCAACACGCCGCGCGCGAGCAGCGTGTCGAAGATCCAGCGCGTCACATCCTTGGACAGCAACTTACGCGTGCCGGGATACACCAGATCCATCCCGATCATGAGCCCCCGCCCACGCACATCGCGCACGATCGGCAACTCCTGCTCCCACCGCTTCATCTCGGCCAGCATCATCGCGCCGAGCGTGCGGCTGTGCGCGACCAGCTGCTCCTCGAGAATCGTCTCGATGGTCACACGGGCTGCCGCGGCCGCCAGCGGGTTGCCGCCGTAACTCGATGAGCTCCCACTCGGGTTGGCCCACGGCTTGGACTTGGCGACCTCGTCCCGCGCGACGACGCCGGTCATGGGGAATCCGCCGCCAAAGCCTTTCCCGATCGTCATGATGTCCGGCACGACGCCATCGTGCTCGACGGCGAACATTGCCCCGGTGCGTCCGAACCCCGTCAGCATCTCGTCGGCGATGAGCACCGCGCCAATGCTATCGGCCAGGCGTCGCAACTCGCGGAGGAACCCGGGCGACGGCACGACGTTGCCGGCCGTGCCCTGAATGGGCTCGACAATGATCGCCGCCACGTCGTTCGCCGTCTCGTTCTCGATCTTCTTGCGCAGGAACTCGACGCACTGCACTGCGCAGGTGGCAGGATCGTGTCCGAACACACACCGCCCAGGCGCCGCGTACGGGCTGCTGTAGTTGCCGGGCATGAGCGGCCCGAGATGGTGCTTGAACGACCCACCCAGGAGCGGCAACACGCCCGCCGTCTTCCCGTGAAATCCGCCCCAGAAGCCAACGAACTCGGTTTTCCCCGTGTACGACTTGGCAAGCCGCATCGCCGACTCCACGGCTTCGGCGCCACTCGAGTAGAGCTGTGTCCGCGTCAGGTCACCTGGTGCGATCTCAGCCATGAGTCGCACTAATGCCACACGGTTCTCAGACGTGAAGCTTCCGACGTGAATGCGGGCCACCTGCCGCTGCATGGCCGCCACGAACTTGGGATGCGCGTATCCCAGGCTCGCCACGCCAACGCCGGCCAGGAGGTCGGTATAGCGCTTGCCGTCGACGTCGATGAGCGTGGCCCCCTCGCCCCGGTCGATGCACAGGCGGCTGAACAGCGCCACGCTCTGCGTCCCAGGTGCCAGAAACTCGGCCTCAGCCGCGAACGCCGCCAGCGACGCGGGTCCGGCGGCCTGCTCGATCAATTGCCCTGTCTGTGGAAGGGTCGACGTCACGCGTGCGATTCCAGCGTTGAAGGAGAGGTGCGATACTCGTGCAGATAATCGGCGATGTGCCGCGCTGCCTCGTCGCGATACGGCGCGAAGCTCGGCCAGTCGTTGAGGTCGATCAACACGGGCCGATCGGGCTCGGGAAGCGCGACGTCGCCGCCAAACACATCGAGGCCCACGCGAGCCGCGGCCGCAAAGGCCAACTCCCGCAACCGGTGCTCATCGATCGGCGGCAGGCGTCCACCCGGGCCAGAGTCCGCCTCGTAGAAGCGAAAGAACCGTCCATCGGCGATCCCGTAGAACTTGAACACCGGTCCCGGCACGTGCTCCTGCAGCGCCACACGGGTGATCCCGCGGCCAGCAAATGCTGTCAGCGCCGCCGGCACCTCGTCGCGCGTCAAGTCGACGACATCCTCGCGCCGCTCGGCGTGCACGTCGCCACGCTTGAGCCACACGCGACGACCGTTCGCGCCAAATCCGTCGAGCTCGGCCGCGCCACTGGTCGGCACGATGGCCGTCCGCGGAAACGCGATCGTGCGGTCGGCCAGCAACGTCACCAACCGGTGGCGGTGACAACTCAGCACGCTCGACGGCCGGTTCACGATCGGCCCACCGGCGATCTCACGGTCCAGCAGCCGGTCGGATGCCCGAGGTCCCTGGCACATATTGACCACGAGATCGGCCTCGTCCCATCCCCCCGCCGAACCGTCGATGACGTCGCTCTCGCCAGCGCGCGTCGCGATCCACCCGCGCGCCTCCAGGCGCGCCACAGTCGCGTCGAGGATCGCCGTATCGTTGGTACGGTGTTGGTTGGGAGAGTAGGACGCCTGCCGGTAGAGCGCGGTAAGACGCTTCATCGTTCAGTCAACATAAGAGACTCAATACTTCGCCTCGGTGGCGCGATTGGTGGCGAGATTGGCGGCAAGAAGGGCGTCTGCGGTGTCGATGTCGCGCTTGTGGTCGAGATCGACAATGCGTGCCACCTCGACCGTGCCGACCCGGGCGCCTTCGCGAACCAAGTCCCCAAGGAAATACCGCATCCGCGTGCTGCCGTGACACCGCGCGTCCTCGGCGGCGTCGCGCGCGCGCGAGCTGAACGCATACACGCCGCCGGTCACACACGGCGGCGCGACCGGTGGACCGCCGACGCGCCGGGCGACGCCCCCGGCGCCACGATCCACCCATAGCGGGTTCTCGTCATCCACGAACGGCGTCACCGCGAGCACCGCATCGCAGTCGCGCATCAACTGGCGCATGGCGTCGTCGTACACGAGTTGCCAATCGCGATCCGTCATCACGGTGTCGACCATGCTGCAAAATACTGGGCCGGGCGGCACCACTCGCAGTCCATCGGCCAGCGTATGTAACGACGACGGGGTGTGGCAGGCCACGGCGCGCACACGCCCGCCAAGCAGCGCGCGCGCCGACTCGATGGCGAGCAGAACGTCAGGAAATACATCGCGAACCATGCAGGTAATGGTCTCACAGCCGAGCGCGGCGAACGTGTCGATGAGCCGAAGGATCTGGGCGCGGCCGCCGACCCGCACCGCCGCCTTGGGGCCGGCGACGCCATCGGCGGCGAGTCGTGATCCTTCGCCGCCGGCCAGGATCAATCCGTGCATGCGCGAAGCACCTCGGGCAGATCCGTCAGCCTGGCGATCCGGGCGTCGAAGGCGCCGTCGATCGGCGCGATGCGCTCGGGCGGGGTGAGCCAGCAGCTCCGCATCCCGAGCGGACGCGCCGGCCGAATGTCGGCCTCAAAGTTGTCGCCGATGATCCAGGCGTGCGTGGGATCGACCGCGAGCTCGCGCAGGGTCGCGAGAAAGGCCCCGGGGTTGGGTTTGGACACGCCGAGCACCGCCGAGTCGGTGACGTGGTCGAAGGTGTCCAGCAGGTCGAGCTCGTCGAGGCAGTGCACGAGGTTGCCGGTGAAGTTAGACACAACGCCGAGGCGAAACTCGCGCCGGAGCGCCCGGAGCAGCGGGCGATTCCGGTCGGAGACGCGCAAGGCGTCGTCGTGCACGCGCGAGGCGACGGCGTGCCAATCGATCGTGTCGCCGTCGACGAGCATGGGTTGCAAGACGGCGGTCTGCGCGTCTATCATGGCGCGGAATCCAAGGCGTTGGATCCCTGGCCAGTCCAGCAGCGCCCGATCCGACGCGCGAAAAATGTCCTCGAAGTCGTCGGCGCCCACCCGCCCGCTGCCCGCGATGTACGCAGCGTGAAACCGCACGCTCCAGCGCAGTCCGTCCGCGTCGAGTGTGCCGCCGAAATCGAACAAAAGGGCACGACTCCGCGTAGGCATTCCCAAACTGTATCGCTGACGTAACGATGCGGCAAGCTGGTAATTTTCAGTGACTTGGCTAGAACACCGTTGCGCCGCCAAACACTTGTGACGCGTGTCTCTTGTCAACGTCGTGACTTTTCCCAATGTTGGGGCGCGATGAACGTCCGTACAGGCCCGCACACAGCCCTTCACACGCCATATCTGGCGGCGCTTGCGAGCCAGGCTGAGGGCTCATCGGGGTGGCTCGCCTGCCACGCGGGCTTGCTCGCCCTGCGCCTCGTCGACCAGTGGATGGGCACTGTTGGCAGCGGCGCCGCTCCGGCGGTCGAGCAACTCGACGCGGTTCATGAGGCGGTAGACGCTGTCGAGCCGGGGCCGCTGCAATTGCTCATGCAGGGCGTCGTCGACGCAACGCTCGCCGCATGGGGTCGCGCCAACATCGGTCTCGGCACGGCACTCCTGGCTTATGGCCGGCGGCTGCATCACGAAGGCGCGTGGCCACTGGCGAGCGATGTCTACGAGACGTTCATCCGTTACGCCCGCATGGTCGGAGACGATGAGCGGTTGCCTGACGCCTATCTCCGGCTCGGGCTCGCGTTCCGGAGGCGAGAGGACTTGGGCGCGGCACTCGGTGCGTACGCGACGGCGGGCGCCCTGGCCACGGCGGTTGGTGATCGTCGCGTGGCGTGGTTGGCCCGCGTCGGCGCCGCCAACGTGGAACGGCAGCGTGGCGATCCGGACGCCGCAGCCGCGGCGCTCGACGCGGTGATCGCCGAGGCGGCCCCCGTGGTGGGGAATCTTCCCGGCGCCGACGACGTGGTGGCGCGCGCCTCGCACGATCGCGCCATCATCGAGATCGATGCGGGCCGCTTCGAGGACGCCGTGGTGTTGTTGCATCGCGCACTGGAACGCTACACCGACACGCGCCGCCGCCAGCGCGTGTTGCACGATCTCGCGTTGGCGTTCGTCGAGCTCGGGATGCTCGACGTGGGGCGCGATGCCCTGCAGGTCGTGTCGGCCACCGCCGAGGAGCCGTATCTCCGGTTGCTCGCCGATTCCAATCTGATGTGGGTCGCGGTGTTGGCCGGACAGGAGACCGTGTACGAGCGATATCGTCGGGCGCTGGCCGAGGAGTCGCTGACGGATGAGTTGGCCGTGGCGTACGCGACGTGCGTCGACGAGGCGGAGCGGCGATTTGGCGCGGCTGTGGACATCGCGCGGGTAATGCCCGCGTGGGATGGCGCGCCGCCGCCGCTGGTTGCCCATGTGGCGAACGCGGTGCGCGAAATGCGCGCCGTGGTCCCCGTGGGCTGAGCCGGGGAGGCATGACGGACGAATCGCATCAACTCCGAGTACTCGTCGTCGACGACGAGGAGGCGATCGGGCGTGCGCTGCGGCTGCTGCTGACGCGGGCCGGATACATCGTCGACGTCGTCCGGACCGGCGCGGCCGCTGAGGTGCTGCTCGCGGAACGGCACTTCGACTGCCTGGTGCTCGACTATCGCATCCCCGATGTGCGGGGCGACGAGTTGTATCTGTACGCCGTTGGCGCCCAGCCGCATCTCCGTGGTCGCGCGGTCTTCATGACGGGCGATATCACCGAGCGGGTGCATGCCACGCTGGACGAGACCGGCTGCGATCGGATGGAGAAGCCGTTTGACGTCCACGCGATGCTGCTCGCGATCGGGCGGATCACGGCCGGACTCCGGCAGCAGGACGCCGCGGGGTAAGGTTTCGGGGTTTCGTCGGTATCGTGGCCTCACCAATCATGCGATAGATTAGAACTATGGCGACCACGTTCGTTGGCGCGGGGTATGGCGTTGGCGTAGACGAGCGGCTCCCGAGTTATCGCGTCGACACGCGCGACGCGCCACCTGACGTCTTTGTCGACCTCGGCGATACCGACTGGTCGCGACTCGAATGGTGTCAGCTCGGTCGGCCCTACCGTGTCGAGCGGTGGGCGGCGGAGAAGCGGGCGTGGGAAGCCGAGCACGACGAGCCGATGCCCGTCAAAGAGTCGTGGATTTGCTTCAATCGGCAGTTTCACCAACTCTTTCAGACGGATTGTCCCGAGGCGCTGGCGCGCGCACGGGCCGACGTGATCGCCGCCGCGGCCCACGCCGATGTCGCCGGCGCGGCGCACACACTCAAGCATCTGCTGCAGCTTGCCGTCTGGAACAAGGTCCACCGGGTCGAGGATGCCGTCTGGGACCCGCGTGGCAAGCGTGCGCTGTTCGAGGGGCTCAAGCTCGATCGCCCTCGCGTGCTCTACTTGGGAGCGGCCGACGGATACGAGGCCATGCAGCTCCTGGCGATGTACCCGGGCGGGCACGCGGTCCTCGTCGACTACGACGACTTCTGTCGCACGGATCGGTTTGGGCGATTCCCCGAGGCGTATCCATTCCTCGGCGTGGATCCGGCGACCGGGCACCGGCGCGTCTGGTACCGCGAGGAGATGGACATCGACTTCGAGGTCGCCGACATCCGGGACTTGCGATACGGACACGAGTTCGATGTGGTGTTGAGCGTCGGTCTCGTGGAGCACTTTCCCGACGTGCACAAGCCGTACGTGTTCGAATTGCACCGCCGCTTTCTCAAGCCCGGCGGCCTGGCGATCCTGACGACGCCCCGCGATCAGCTCTCCGGGCGCGCGTTCTACACGATCATGGCCGACTACATGAACTACGGGTATCGCGAGCTGATGGATGTCCGCCAGCTCGGCTTGTATGCCCATGACAATGGGCTGACCGTGCGCCGGGCCGGGTACATCAAGGCACACAACGGATTGGTCTGCACGGTCCGATAGAAAAACCGCGGGCTAGGCGGCGCGGGCGGCGGACATGCGGACCGTTGCCGTGGCGCCCGCGCGCAGCGTGATCAACGCCACCTCGGGGCTCGCGCCCACTCGGAAGGGGATACCCCAGTAGCCCGTGCCCGGATGGATATAGAGGAGCGCGCCATCGGATTCGTGGACACCCATGGCCCGCGAGAGAAACGGGCTGGCCAGACTCCAACCGAGACGCGGCAGCGCGAACTGCCCCCAATGCGTGTGGCCACTGAGCGTGAGTGCGACCCCGCGCTCGGCCAGCGCAGGCCACAGGGCGGGGTTGTGGGCCAGCGCGATCACGACGGTGTCGGACGGCGCGCCGGCGAGCGCGCGGTCGATATCAGGCGCGACGTCGCCGTCGCTGCTGCGCCGGCCCGCCGGGTCTCCCGTTCCGACCAGCGCGATCCGGGCGTCGCCTCGCGCCAGCACACGGGCCTCGTTGACCAGCACCGTCGCGCCGAGCGCGTCCCGCAGGCGTTGCTCGACGGCGGGCCAGCCCGCATAGACGTCGTGGTTGCCGGGGATGAGGTAGACACCGAGCGGCGCATCCAGGGCGCCCAGGCCCGCGGCATAATGGGCGACGTCCTCTGCTTGGTCGTCGATCAGATCGCCAGTCACGGCGATCAGATCGGGCGCGAGCGCGGCGATGGTGCGATCGACATCGGCCAGGAAGCGCTTGGAGGTCTGCGGGCCGATGTGCAGGTCGGAGATCTGGGCGATGCGCAGGCCATCGAACTCCAGCGGCAGCGTCGGGATCGTCGCGTCGATCGATCGCACGACCAGTCGGCGCGTGCCGACGTAGCCGATGAGGAACAGGACGATCAGCGCGCCGAGCACGGTGGCGGCCGCGATGCGGCCCCCGGCCAATGGGGTACCGACCAGCGCCCCGAGGCCCAGGCCGATGACGCCGGCGGCGCTCACCAAGGGCAGGAGCAGCTGGATGTACAGGACAGGTCGCACGACGAAGAGACGAAACATCGCCGTCGGATAGCGATTCCAGCCGCCACGCGTGACGAAGCTGATAATCGGCGCGGTGGTCAGGACGGCCAGGCCGGCGACCCACCACCGACCGCCGGGGACGTCGGGCGGCCACAGCAGGGCAATGATCGACCAGCAGATGAGGTAGTACAGCCCGACGCGAACGAGGGCCGTGCTGATGCGTGGCCGCCAGGGGCGGGAGTGAGGCATGTTCGAATGATACCCGTCGTCGGTGGCGGTCGTTGGGTGAGGTGGCAACGGCTCTGTAAACGAGCCGCGAGGTACATATCCTGCAGCCGCGACACTCTTCTCCCCAGAAACTCTCCGCGCTCAACCGGGATTGCTGGCACATGACAGAGACTCAACAACATGCATTGACGACACGCCGTCTCGGGCGCTCCGACCTCGAGATCACTACGGTGGGGTTCGGCGCCTGGGCCATCGGCGGTGGGGGATGGGAATTCGGCTGGGGACCGCAAGACGACGCGGCGTCGATCGCCGCGATCCATCGCGCGCTGGAGCGTGGGATCAACTGGATCGACACCGCCGCCGTGTACGGCCTCGGGCACTCCGAGGAGGTCGTTGCCAAGGCGCTCGCGGGCCGCGCCGAGCGGCCGTACGTGTTCACGAAGTGCGCGATGGTGTGGGACGCCAAGGGCGTCGTGCGCAAGGAATACGCACCCGACTCGATTCGTCGTGAGATCGAGGCCAGCCTGCGCCGGTTGCAGGTCGAGACGATCGATCTGTATCAGATCCATTGGCCGCCGCCGAATCCCACCGACATCGCTGAGATCGATGGCGCGATGGAGGCGATCGTCGAGGCGCAGCGGGCGGGGAAGATTCGCCATATCGGCGTCTCCAACTTCAACGTCGCGGAGATCAAGCGGGCGCAGGCCATCGGCGCGGTGACATCGCTGCAGCCGCCGTATTCGCTGCTCAATCGTGGGATTGAAGCCGAGATGCTGCCGTACTGCCAGTCGCAGCACATCGGGGTCATCGTCTACTCGCCGATGGCGTCCGGGCTGTTGAGCGGCGCAATGACGAAAGATCGGGTGCAACACTTGCCGGCCGACGATTGGCGTCGCCGCGATCGGCGGTTCCAGGAGCCGCGGCTGTCGCGGAATCTTGCGTTGGTCGAGGTATTGCGAGCCGTTGGGGCACGGCACGGCCGCTCGGCCGGTGAGGTCGCGATTGCCTGGACGCTGCATCACCCGGCTGTGACGGCGGCGATCGTGGGAGCTCGCAGCCCGGAGCAGATCGACGGGATCGTGGGGGCGGGGACGTTCCGGCTGACCGACGATGAGGTGCGGGAGATCGAACGGGCCGTTCCGGCATAGCCGGTTCGGCCAGTATTGCCGAGGCCGCTGACCAACACCAGCGGCGCATACGTTGCAGACGCTGACGGGGAACCCATCCGGGGTCGTCGGCAATACGAGGCAGTCATGGCGAGCGGAATCGGTGGACTCATGGTGGCGGCGCTCGCGGTGTCGCTCGCGGTGCCGTCCCATGACCCGGTTCCGGACCCGAAATACTCGCCGGCCCAAGTGGTCGGGATCGTGCTGTATGCCCTGCAACACAACGACCAGCCCGCGCGTGACCATGGGATTGCGATCACCTTTGCCTTCGCCTCACCGGCGAATCGAGAGTCGACTGGACCGCTCGACCGCTTTACGCTCCTCGTCAAGAACCCGGACTACCGCGCGATGCTCGGCTACCGGAGCGCGCATCGCGACCGGATGGACATTGTCGGCGTGCATGCCCGTCAGCGGGTCACGGTGATCGGGGCCAGTGGTGAAACACGCGTGTTCATCTTCATGTTGTCGAAACAACAGGGTGGCCAATACAATGGGTGTTGGATGACGGACGGCGTCGTGCGCGAGCCCGCGCCAACACTGCCACCGGGTGTGACGACAACGTGACAGCGTCGCTTTAGGATGACCGATATGCAGACCAGCGGGCCGGCCGCCGCGCCCCGAGCGGTTGACCCCGGGATCTTTCGGGAATACGACATTCGCGGGCTGGTCGGGTCGGAGCTCGATGCCGACACCGCGCGCGCGGTCGGCGTGGCCTTCGCGGTGTTTCTCGACGAGGCCAAGGTGCGCGGTCCCGTGGCCGTCGGGCGCGACAACCGTCCGAGCGGGGACGCGTTGCACGAGGCGCTCGTCGACGGGCTGTTGTCGTCGGGGGTCGATGTCGCCGATGTCGGCGTCGTGCCGACGCCGACGCTCTACTGGGCGCTCGAGCATCTGCACGTCGCGGGTGGGGTGCAGATCACCGCGTCGCACAACCCGGCACCGTACAATGGGTTCAAGCTCTGCCTCGGCACCGACGCCATTTATGGCGAGGATATCCAGCGCGTGCTGCAGATCGTGCACAGCGGCCGGCGACTGACCGGACAGGGGCAATTGCGGCACGAGCCCCTGCTGGACCGCTACATTGACGACCTCGTTGCCCACACTGGACCGCTCGCCCGCCCGTTGTCGGTTGTGATCGATTGCATGAATGGCGTGGGGAGCACCGTGCTCCCGCGGTTGCTCGACCGGCTCGGTGTGCGCTATCGATGTCTCAGGTGTGAGAGTGACGGCACATTCCCCAACGGCCAGCCTGATCCGAGCGCGGCGGCCAATCTGACCGGACTCATCGCGGCAGTAAAGGATGGGCCGGTAGATGCGGGTCTAGCTATAGACGGCGACGCCGATCGGATCGGGGTCGTGGATCCGGCCGGCGAGATCGTGTGGGGCGACCGGGTGCTGGCGATCTATGCCCGTGATGTCCTCGCCAAACCGCAGAACACAGGCAAGCCCATCATCTTCGACGTCAAATGCTCGCAAGCGCTCGAGGAAACCGTGCGCGCCGCCGGCGGCACGCCGCTCATGTGGAAGACCGGGCATTCGCTCATCGAGGCCAAGATGCGCGAGACTGGCGCTCCGTTGGCGGGCGAGCTGTCGGGACACATGTACATTGGTGATGGGTACTACGGGTTCGACGACGCGTTCTATGCCGTCGCGCGGCTGCTGCGCATCATGGCGGCGCGGGGCAAGGGTATCGATGCGCTGCTGGACGGCGTCCCCGTGTATCCGATCTCTCCCGAGCTCCGCATCGACTGCCCCGACGACATCAAGTTCGCCATCGTCGCCCGCGCCGTCGAACACTGGAAGTCCACCCATCGGGTCATCGACGTCGACGGCGCGCGCGTCGTGTTCGATGACGGGTGGGGGTTGGTCCGCGCCTCGAATACGCAGCCGGCACTGGTGCTCCGGTTCGAGGCGCGCACGCCGGAACGACTGGCGGCGATTCGCGATGAAATGGAAGGCTGGCTACGAACTCAAGGGGTCAAAATATGACGGCGACCGTGGCGGAAGCGGACATCGCGCCGCCCACCATCGACGAGCTGACGATCAACACGATCCGCACCCTGTCCATGGATGCGGTGCAGGCAGCCAACTCCGGCCACCCGGGCACACCGATGGCCCTGGCGCCGGTGATGTACACGCTCTGGCAAGAGTACCTGCGGTACGATCCCGCTGATCCGATCTGGCCGAACCGCGACCGGTTCGTGCTCTCGATCGGGCACGCGTCGATGCTGCTCTACTCGATGCTGTATCTGGCCGGCGTGCGGTCCGTCTCCGACGACTACCAGATTCTCGACGCGCCCGCGGTCTCGCTCGATGAGATCAAGCGCTTCCGTCAGCTCGGGAGCAAGACCCCCGGGCACCCGGAATATCATCACACGTCCGGCGTCGAGATGACGACCGGCCCGCTGGGGCAGGGGGTGGCGACGAGCGTCGGCATGGCGATCGCCGAGCGATGGTTGGCGGCGCACTTCAACCGGCCGGACGCAACGCTGATCGACTACGATGTCTACGCGTTCTGCGGCGACGGGGACATGATGGAAGGCGTGTCGGGCGAGGCGGCCTCACTGGCCGGGCACCTCAGGCTATCAAACCTCTGCTGGCTCTACGACAACAACCACATCTCCATCGAGGGGCCGACGTCGCTGGCGTTCAGCGAGGACGTGGCGGCACGGTTCTCCGCGTACCACTGGAACGTGGTGCGGGTCGGCGATGCCAACGATCGCCCGATGCTGCGGCGCGCGTTCGAGACATTCAAGGCGACGACCGATCGGCCCACGCTGATCATCGTCGATAGTCACATCGGGTACGGATCGCCGCACAAGCAGGATAGTCGGGAGGCACACGGCGAGGCCCTGGGCGTCGAGGAGGTGAAGCTCACCAAGCGCGTCTACGGGTGGCCCGAGGACGCGCAGTTCTACGTTCCTGACGGCGTCATGGAGCATCTGGCCGAGGGGCTCGGCGCGCGCGGGCGGGATGCGCATCGCGATTGGGAGAAGACCCTGGCGACGTATACCAAGGCCTACCCGGCGTTGGCCGCGGAATTCGCGCAGATCGAGCGCCGTGACCTGCCCGCGGGCTGGGACGCCAACTTGCCGACCTTTGCCCCGGACGCAAAAGGGGTGGCGACCCGGGATTCCTCGGGCAAGGTGCTCAATCAGCTCGCGCAGAACGTGCCCTGGTTGCTGGGTGGATCGGCCGACCTCTGGCCGTCGACCAAGACCAACCTGACGTTCAAGGACGCGGGGACGTTCGAGGCGGACAGCTACGGCGGCCGCAACTTCCATTTCGGCATTCGCGAGTTCGCGATGTCAGCCGCGTGCAACGGGCTGGCGTTGTCCAAGGTGCGGGCCTACGGCTCGAGCTTCTTCATCTTCACCGACTACGCCAAACCGGCGATCCGTCTGGCGGCCCTGATGGAGCTCCCGGTGATCTTCATCTTCACGCACGACTCGATCGGGGTCGGTGAGGATGGTCCGACGCACCAGCCGATCGAGCAGTTGGCGGCGCTCAGGGCGATGCCGGGGATCCTCGTCATCCGGCCGGCCGATGCCAACGAGGTCGTCGCGGCGTGGCGCACGATCATGCCAATCAAGCACGAGCCCGTGATGCTGACGCTCACGCGCCAGGCGTTGCCGACGATCGATCGGACGCGGTTCGCGTCGGCCGATGGATTGGCGCGGGGCGCCTATGTGTTGGCGGATCCTCCCTCGGGCGCCCCAGAGGTGATCCTCATAGGCACCGGCAGCGAGGTCCAGCTCTGCGTCGGCGCGTACGAGCAGTTGGCCAAGGACGGGATCCGGAGCCGCGTCGTCAGCATGCCGTGCTGGGAGCTGTTCGAACGCGAGTCGCCGGAGTATCGCGAGTCGGTACTCCCCAAGGCGATCACGGCGCGCGTGGCCGTCGAGCAGGCGTCGACGTTCGGGTGGGAAAGGTACGTTGGCACGACCGGCGTCACGATCGGGATGACGACGTTTGGTGCGTCGGCGCCGTTCCCGGCGTTGGCGAAGCACTTTGGGTTCACGGTCGATCACGTAGTCCAAGCCGCACGCGCGCAGGTGGGTCGCTAATATGAAAACGCTGACGAGCAATCTGAAATCGGAGCTTGGTACGCTTGGCCCCGCGGTCGAGTCGACGCTGGCGCGCATGGCCCGCGAGCGCGTGGTGGATCGGATCTGGGAAGGCGATTACACCCTGTGGAAGCCGCAGCCGACGGAGATCACCAACCGGCTGGGGTGGCTCACGGTCGCGGAGCGGATGCGACCGCAGTTGGGGGAGATCACCGCCCTCGCCGATGCCGTGCGCAAGGAGGGCTACACGCACGCGCTGCTCATGGGGATGGGCGGGTCGAGCCTGGCGCCGGAGACGTTCCGGCGGACCTTTGGCGTGGCGCCCGGCGCGCTCGATCTCCTGGTGCTCGATAGCACCGATCCCGACGCGGTGCTTGCCGTGCAGCGGCGGCTCGACCCGGCGCGCACGTTGTTCATCGTCTCGACCAAGTCAGGCGGCACTGTTGAGACGTTCTCGTTTTTCCGATTCTTCTATCGGTGGACGGTGGCGCAGCTCGGGGTCGAGGCGGCCGGGTCGCACTTCATCGCCATCACCGATCCCGGGAGCGCGCTGGCCGATACGGCCCGCCAGTACCAATTCCGCGCGACGTTTCTCAACGATCCCAATATCGGCGGCCGGTACTCGGCGATGTCGCACTTCGGGCTTGTCCCGGCGGTGCTGATCGGCGCCGATGTCCCGCGGCTCATCGACCGCGCGGTCGCCATGGCGCAGGATCGCGAGGCCAGCGCGCGGCTGGGCGCCATTCTTGGCGAGTTGGCCGTGCAGGGGCGCGACAAGGTGACGTTCGTGTTGTCGCCCGGCGTCGCGGCGTTCGCGCCGTGGGTCGAGCAGCTCATTGCCGAGAGCACGGGCAAGGAAGGGAAGGGCATCGTGCCCATCGCCGACGAGCCGGTCGGGGCGCCCGACGTGTACGGTGCCGATCGCCTGTTCGTCCACATCGCCTTGCCTGGCGACGCGACGCCGGGCTTGAAGGCGCTGCTCGCGGCAGGACAGCCGTTTGTACGGATCGATATCGCCGATCCGTACGATGTGGGCGGGGAGATCTTTCGATGGGAGATGGCGACGGCGATCGCTGGGTGGCGGTTGGAGATCAATCCGTTCGACCAGCCCAACGTGGAATCGGCCAAGGTGCTCACCCGGCAGATGACCAAGGCCTACGAGACGAGTGGCAAGCTCCCCGACTTGGCGCCGACGGCCACGGGTGATGGGCTCGTCGTGTATGAGTCCAAGGCCGGTGGCACGACCGACGTGGCGAAGATCTTCCATTCGTTCCTGCACCTGGCCAAACCCGGCGACTATGTCGCGATCCAGGCGTACGTCGCGCCGAGTGACGCGACAACGGCCGCGTTGGCGGCGCTGCGGGTCGCGGTGCGTGATCATCTCAAAGTAGCGACGACCGTCGGGTACGGGCCGCGGTTTCTGCATTCGACCGGGCAATTACATAAGGGCGACGGTGGTCATGGGGTGTTCATGCAGATCGTCACCAACCCGGCGACGACCGTGCCGATTCCGGACACGGCAGACAGCGATGTGTCGGGCATGACCTTCGGTGTATTGAAACAGGCGCAGGCGCTCGGCGATCGGCAGGCGTTGCTCAACGTCGGGCGGCGGGTGATTCGGATCGATCCGACGTCGTTGGCGGATGGGCTGGCGAAGCTCGCGACGATGGCGACGTGATCCCGGTGTTCAGAGCGGTCATCTTCGACCTGGACGGCACGCTCGTGCAGACCGAGGCGCTCAAGGCCATCTCGTACGCGCGGGCCGCGGTCGAGCTCAGACCCGACCTGCAGGCCGGCGACGTCATCGCGGGCTTCGACGACCTGATCGGTCGGTCGCGGAACGAGGTGGCGCAGACGTTGGTCTCGCGCTTCGGGCTCGAGGCCCCCGCTCGGGCTCGGGCCGCGGAGCTCGGCGTGAAGGAGCCGTGGGAGGCATTCGTCACCCTGCGCCTGCGTATCTACGAGCACATGCTCCGTGACCCTGAGCTCTTGCGCCGGCAGGCGTTCCCGTACGCGATCGATCTGTTGCACAAGGTCAAGGGCGAGGGATACCCGACTGGGTTGGCCACGATGTCGTACGCGCAGCAAGCCACCGTGGTCATCGACACACTCGGATTCCGGCCCTACCTCGACGTCATCGTGACACGGGACGAGGTGCAGCGGCCCAAGCCGGACCCGGAGATTTACACACTCTGCGCCGATCGCCTGCACGTCGCGCCGGCTGACTGTCTGGTCATTGAAGACTCCGAACCTGGCGTCGAGGCGGCAGTGGCCGCTGGGATGAGTTGCGTCGCCGTGGCGAGCGATCTGACACGGGAAGGATTGCACGCCCACCCAACGTTGCCGCGCGAACGTTTGATCGACGACCCAAAGATGCTCGATGCAGCCGTGACTGCATTGCTCAACCACAGCATTACTTCGACACGAGGATAACGCTCGCATGCAAATCGGGATGGTGGGACTCGGCAAGATGGGCGCGAACATGACGACGCGACTCATCCGTGGCGGCCACCAGGTGGTCGTCTTTGACCGCGATGCCAAGGCGGTGGCCACCTCCGCGGCGGGCGGCGCCAAGGGTGGGACGTCGTTGGGCGATCTGGTGGGAGCGCTCAGCACCCCGCGCGCGGTGTGGGTCATGGTGCCGGCCGGCGAGCCGACCGAGCAGACCATCACGCAGTTGGCGGGGCTCATGAGCCGCGGTGATGTGATCATCGATGGTGGCAACACCAACTACAAGGACGACATCCGGCGCGCCGCCGAGCTCAAAGGCCGTGGCATTAGTTATGTCGATGCCGGGACGAGCGGTGGCATCTGGGGGCTCAAGGAAGGGTATAGCCTCATGGTTGGAGGGGACGAGGCGGTGTGTGAACGGCTCCGTCCGATCTTCGAGACGCTGGCGCCGACGCCGACGACGGGGTGGGGGCGAGTGGGCCCAGTGGGCGCGGGACACTTCGTCAAGATGGTGCACAACGGCATCGAGTACGGCCTGATGCAGGCGTACGCCGAGGGGTTCTCGATCCTCAAGCACAAGACCGCGCTCGAGCTCGACGTGGCGCAGATTTCCGAGATCTGGCGCTACGGGAGCGTGGTGCGGTCGTGGCTCCTGGACTTGGCGGCGGCGGCGCTCAAGGAGAACGCCGACCTCGCGGGGATCGCGCCGTACGTCGTGGACTCGGGCGAGGGACGGTGGACCGTTGCCGAGGCGATCGATCTCGACGTACCGGCGCCGGTGATCACGCAGTCGTTGATCGAGCGGCTGCGGTCGCGCGATGACGACTCCTACGCGGACAAGATGCTGGCCGCGCTGCGCAATCAGTTTGGCGGTCACGCCATCAAGGCTGAGGCGACCCACACGTGACATCGACCACCGTCGAGCCGCAAATCTTCGTCATCTTCGGCGGGACCGGCGACCTCGCGCACCGGAAGATCCTGCCGGCGCTCTTCCAGCTGCATTGCCATGGGTTGACGGGCGATCGGAGCCTCGTGCTTGGTGTTGGGCGCGACGCTGACATGGATGACGCCAAGTTCCGGGCGTTCGCCACGAGCGCGGTCACGCCGGAGATGGGCAAGGCGGCCGACGCGGCGACGTGGGCGAACAGTTCCGTGTTCTATCAGTCCAATGGCAGCGGTGAGCCCGCCGATTTCATCGCGCTGCACGAGCGGATCGAGGCGCTCGAGCGTGAGCATGGACTGACGGGGAACCGGGTGTTCTATCTGTCGCTGCCGCCGCAGGCGTTCCCGCCGACGATCGCGGGGCTCGGGGCGTCGGGGCTCAACAAGAGCGGCGGGTGGACGCGGCTCGTCATCGAGAAGCCGTTTGGACGGGACCTCGAGTCGGCGCAGCAGCTCAACCGGCTCGTGCATCAATTCTTCGATGAGAGTCAGGTCTATCGGATCGACCATTACCTGGGCAAGGAGACCGTGCAGAACCTGATGGTCTTCCGGTTCGCCAACGCGATGTTCGAGTCCCTCTGGAACCGCGATCACATCGAGAGTGTCGAGATCACGGTCGCCGAGGAGCTCGGGGTCGAGCAGCGGGCGGGCTACTATGAGCAGGCTGGCGCGCTGCGCGATATGGTGCAGAGCCATCTGACGCAGCTGCTGGCGCTGGTGGCGATGGAGGTGCCGAGCGCGTTCGAGGCGTCGGCCATTCGCGAGGAGAAGATCAAGGCGCTCAGGTCGATCGCGCCGATTCTGTCGCATGACGCGGTGTTTGGGCAGTACGCGGCGGGGACGGTCAACGGTGAGCCGGTGCCCGGCTACCGGGACGAGCCGGGCGTGGCGCCGGGCTCCAAGACCGAGACGTACGTGGCGCTTCGGCTGTCGGTCGACAACTGGCGGTGGCAAGGGGTGCCGTTCTACCTGCGCACGGGCAAGCGTATGGCGCGGCGACTCACGGAGATTCGGGTGCGGTTTCGCCAGGCGCCGGTCTGGATGTTTCGATCGGTACCCGGGACGTCGCCGCAGGCGAACACGCTGGTGATCACGCTGCAGCCGAACGAGGGGTTCCGGCTGTTCTTCGATGTCAAGGCGCCGGGTGAGCCGTTCCGGTTGGAGCGGCTGACGCTGCACTTCAACTACGAGGAGGAGTTCAAGTTCCTGCCCGAGGCGTACCAGACGCTGCTCCTCGACGTGATGCGTGGCGACCAGACGCTGTTTGTGCACGGCGACGAAGTGGAGACATCATGGCGGATGTACGCGCCGTTGCTTGCCCGGACGGAGATGCCGTCCCTGTATCCGGCCGGCTCGTGGGGACCAACCGAAGCCGCGACCGTGGTGCCGGAGCGCGAGTCGCGCGATGGACGGGAGCGGAAGCGCGGGGGGGCGCCGGTTGCGGTCGCCTGAGTTGGTGCCGGAGCTCTTGCCGTTTCCCGACCCGGCGGCGTTGAGTCGGGCGGCAGCCGAGCTGGTGGCGGAGATTGCCGAGGCGGCGGTCGCGACGCGTGGGCGGTTTGCCATGGCATTGTCCGGCGGGCGTACGCCGGAGTCGCTCTACCGCATGCTCGCGGGGGAGTATCGCGATCGCCTGCCGTGGGGGGAGACGCATCTCTATTTTGGGGACGAGCGGTGTGTGCCGCCGACGGATCCCGATAGTAACTACCGTATGGCCAACGCGGCGCTGGTGTCGCGTGTGCCAGGGCTCGAGGGGCGGACGCATCGCATCGAAGGGGAGCTCGGCGGAGTGCAGGCGGCGTCGCGGTATGACGCGGTGTTGCGCGAGGCGTTCAGCGATCCGGCGACGACGTTTGATCTCGTGTTGCTCGGCATGGGACCGGACGGGCATACGGCGTCGTTGTTTCCGGGGAGTCCGGCGCTGGACGAGCGTGACCGGTGGGCGGTGCCGACGGAGGCGCCGGCGACGATGACGACGCGGGAGCGGGTGACGCTCACATATCCCGTGCTCACCGCGGCGCGGGTGGTGTTGTTTCTGTGCGCGGGGGCCGACAAGCGGGAGCGGTTGGCGGCGGTGCTCGCCGAGACGGGGCGTCCGGACGCGCAGTACCCGGCGTCGCGCATGACGGCACGGGAGCGCCTGGTGTGGCTGGTCGACGACGCGGCGATGCCGTGAGGCGTCAGCCGTACTAGGCCGTCACCGTAGGGACAGGTCGTCCCGGTAGGTTCCACGTGACACTGTCCATGGGAGTGGGGCGTGCGAACTGGAATCGGGCTGGTGGCGATCATCGCGCTGGCGGCGGCCGGCGTGGCGCAGGGGCAGCAGGTCAATTTCCTCGTGATCGGCGATTGGGGACGCGACGGGGACGGGTTTCAAACCAAAGTCGCCACGCAGATGGTGGCGGCGGCGCGGGCACGGCCGATCGACTTTGTGGTCTCGGTCGGCGACAACTTCTACGAGGAAGGCGTGCGCACGACGCACGACCGGCAGTTCACGACCTCGTTCGAGCGGGTCTATGCCGATTCCGCCTTGCAGGTGCCGTGGTATGTGGCGCTCGGCAACCACGACTATCAGGGTGATCCGCAGGCGCAGGTCGATTACACGCAGGTGAGCCGGCGGTGGCACATGCCGGCGCGGTATTTCTCAGTCGTCAAGCGGATCGATGACTCGACGACGGTCGAGCTGTTCATCGTCGACACGACGCCGTTCATCGAGGAGTACCGGACGGAGCCCAAGTACGCGCGCGTCGCGCACGCGGATACGCGGCCGCAGCTGCGTTGGCTCGACAGCGCGTTGGCGGCGTCGACGGCGCAATGGAAGATCGTGTTCGGGCATCATCCGGTGTATTCGGCCAGTCCCAAGCATGGCAACACGCCGGAGTTGATTCGCGATTTCAAGCCGTTGTTCGAGAAGTACCACGTGCAGGTCTATGTCGCGGGGCACGACCATAACTTGCAGGACCTGCATACGCCGGCGGTCGAGTACTTCATCTCGGGCGGCGGGTCAGAGGGGCGCATCGCGGGGCGAGCGGCCGAGACGCGGTTCAGCGCGACGAGCGCGGGGTTTCTGGCGGTGCGGCTCGACGCGGCGACGCTGCATGCGCGGTTCATCAATCCGAAAGGGAAGACGCTGTACAAGACGACCGTCCCGCGGCATGCGCTCGTTGCGGCGCACGCGGGTGCGTCGTAGGCGCGGGAGGGCTGTCTCAGGCGGCTTCGTTCACCTCGCGCGTAAGCAATTCCTGCAGGTACGCATTGAGGCTCTTACCAGCCACGGCCGCCGCGGACTGGTACGTGGCCTAGAGCGCGAACGGAATCGTATACCCCGTCGCCTTGCGTGTGCGGCGGAGCCACGGCCAGGCGTGGGCGCTGTGGTCCAGGGCGGAGGCGCGGACCATGTCGCGCATGGGGTCCGCGGTCGCGGACTCGGCGAAGCGGCGGACGTCGCGGGCCGAGGGGAAG
>DATMNB010000072.1:0-2676 GCA_035569435.1 Gemmatimonadaceae bacterium | reverse complement strand
TCGCCGCCGCGATCCCCTTGATGCAGGAATTGCCGAACGGCGCTCTGACGCGAACGGCCAACGTCATCGCGAAGTACAGCTACGGGATTTACTTGCTGCACATCCCGGCGCTCGCGATCGGTCTTGTGGCGTTTCGTGGCTCACCGGCACTAATACAGTGGAGTGTGTGCGCCCTCATGCTCGTCCTGCTTCCGGTGGTCGCGTATCACGCGATCGAAGAGCCGGGCATCCGTCTAGGACGGGGAGTCGCCGCTCGATTGACGCATGCGCGCGTGCGGGGAACGGAGCGCGAGTTCGATGCTGCGGACGCGCCCGCACCCTAGAGTACGGACGCTACGAGGGCGCGAGCAATTCCATCATCGCCAGATCCGCCGGATCCGCCGACGCATCATCCTTCGCGATCTCCACGTTGGTCTGCGGCGTCTCCAGGATCAACGGCACGTCCTGCGTGCGTCGATCCGCCAGCAACCACCGGAACGGCTCGACCCCGATCCGCCCCTCTCCGATCAACATGTGCCGGTCCTTGTTGGACCCGAGCGTCCCCTCGCTGTCGTTCAAGTGAAAGAACGACGGCGGCTCGCCGGCGGCGTCCTCGAACTCGTCCAGAATCGCCTTCAGCGCGTCCGCCGAGGCGGCGATGTCATGGCCAGACGAGTACAGGTGACAGGTATCGAGCCCGTACCCCGCCCGCGCCCTGACCGCCTTGGGGAGCCCGCCCAGAATCGCCCCGATCTCCTCCGCGTCCCGCCCGACCGTCGTCCCGGCGCCGGCCGTGTTCTCGACCCAGATCCGCGTCTTGCCCGGCACGGCGGCCAACGCCGCGGCGATCGCGGCGGCCACCCGCCGTGTCGCCTCGGGCGGCTTGCCGGCGCCAGGGTGCACGCACACCCCCGCAATCCCCAGCGCCGTCGACCGCTCCAACTCCTTGGCCAGCCCCGCGCTGGCCCGGCTGTACTTCTCGGCGTCCTCGCTCGCCAGATTGAGCACATACGCGGCGTGCGCCACCACGTGCTCGGGCGCGATCTTGGTCTCGGCCAGCGCCGCCCGAAACCGCGCCACGCGATCCGGTTTGATCGACGACTTGTCGCCGTAGTACTTGGGAATCGTCGTGAAGATCTGCAGCGCCCGCATCCCGGCCGCGGCAGCGCGCCGAGCGGCCATGTCGATGCCGCCCGTGTCGATGGTGTGGGCGCCGAGGAATCGCATGCGATAAACTTGGCACATGAGCCGCCGCGCCGTTACCCACCTCAAACGGGTCGACCCGGTGCTGGCCCGCGTGATCGAGGCCGTCGGGCCCTACCGCCTCCGGGTCTTATCCCAAGGGACGCACTTTCACGCCATCCTGCGGTCGATCACCTATCAGCAGCTCTCGGGCAAGGCCGCTGAGACAATCCATGGGCGCGTCCTGGCCCTCTATGGAGAGGCGGGGATCACGCCGGCCGCGCTCCTGGCCACGCCCGACGAGACGCTGCGCGCGGCCGGGCTCTCACGCGCCAAAGTGGCCTACGTGAAAGACCTGGCGGCCCACAGCGTGGCGGGCGCACTCGAGCGGCTCTACGACCTGAGCGACGCCGAGGTCCTGACGACCCTGGTTCGCATCAAGGGCGTCGGCCGCTGGACGGCCCAGATGGTCATGATGTTCCGACTCGGCCGGCTCAACGTCGTGCCCGAGCTCGACCTGGGCGTACGCAAAGCGATCCAGGCAGCGTACGGCATGCGCACGCTGCCCACGCCCAAGCGCGTGACTGCGCTTGGACTCACATGGGCGCCCTACGGAACGATCGCCTCCTGGTACCTCTGGCGGAGCCTGGAGCTCCCCGCCAAGACAAAGACCAAAACGACGACCAAGACGCGCGCTACTGGACCGGCGCCTTCCAGAGCACGTTCCCCGACGCGTCGAGTCCAACGACGAACATCTGCTGGCTCGTCCCGGCCCCGACGCTGACCGTCCGGCCCGACGCCCGGTCGCACCACGCCCCATTGGCGCACTGTATGCGGATCGACGCGAGTGGCGCACCCGTGCCAGAGACGCTGATGTCGTCGGTGGCCGTCGTGCCCGACTCATCGTGCACGGTGACCGTCGCGGTCCCCGGCCCGACCGCCGTGATCGTCCCGACGACGCCGGCGCTGGTGTTCCATCCCGTGTCGGTCACCTTCACCACGGCGGTGTTGGACGATGTGAACCACACCTGCGTCCCCCACCACCACGACGAGAACGTCGACGTGTTGGATAACTGGGCTTTGACCTGTACGCTGACGCCCGTACTCAAGGCGTGGGGCGCAGCGTGGATGCGAATGAACGGGGCGGCGGTGGCGTAGCCACCGGGGGCGTGCGCGATAGGGACCAGCGCAAGCGCGAACAGCGACAAGACGTGACGCATACTGCTCTACTCCATCACAACTGGTCCATCGATTTTCTTGCAGCGTACGGCGAGCCGCACTATAACTCGTCAGGCGTCCATGCAAAACCCCTCGTGACCAACCTGAGAGAAAATTTATGCGAACGAAGAACGCTCGCATAAAGCCTTCGCTGTCGAGTGCGCACGCAGATTGCGCCTCCACATTAGGGCGCCACTGACGCGCCGGCGTAGCGACGCAAGACGTTCTCGTAGAACTGCACCCCCCACCCCACGTTCTCGACCGACACCCGCTCGTTGTTCCCGTGGATGCCCCGCC
>DATMNB010000071.1:0-5144 GCA_035569435.1 Gemmatimonadaceae bacterium | reverse complement strand
CGCGCTTTCGCCAAGACAGCCCGACCCGCTGCGCTCAGCGCCAGCGTGCGGCTCCGACGATCGCGCGGGTCGACGCGAAGCGTGATGAGCCGTCGCCGCATGAGCGGACGCAGCAGGTGACCGAGCGTTGAACGGTCCATGACCAGGTGTCGGGCCAGGGCCTGGATCGCGACCGGTCCGACCTGGTTCAGCCGCACCAAGATGGAATACTGGTTCAGCCCCACGCCCGCCGGCTTGAGCGCGGCGTCGTAGAACTGTGTCACGTGCCGCGCCGCCTGGCGGAGCGCCGTGCAGCTGCAGACCTCATCCATTCTCTCTCCTCCGGGAACCGCTGGCCGCTGTCGGGGATATGCCCAGCGCCCGAACAGTATGGGCAATTACCCCTTTCATAGGAACCTAGCCATGGGTAAGCTCGAAGGAAAGGTCGCGCTCATCACCGGCGGCAACAGCGGCATCGGCCTGGCGACGACCAAGGCCTTTGTGAACGAGGGCGCGTTCGTGTTCATCACGGGCCGCCGTGAGCCCGAGCTCGCCGCGGCCGTCGCCGAGATCGGACACAACATGACCGCCGTCCGAAGCGACGTCTCCAAGCTCGGCGATCTCGACCGCCTGTTCGCCCAAATCAAGCGCGAGAAAGGCACCCTCGACATTGTGTTCGCCAACGCCGGTGTCGCCCAATATGGCCGCATGGGCACGATCACCGAGGCGCTCTACGACTCGATCTTCGACATCAATGTGAAGGGCCTCCTGTTCACGGTGCAGAAGGCGCTCCCATTGATGCCCAACGGCAGCTCGATCATCCTGAACGCGTCCATCGTCGCCAGCAAAGGCTTCGCGGCCAACAGCGTCTACAGCGCCACCAAAGGTGCCGTCCGCTCATTCGCCCGGACGTGGACCACAGATTTGAAGGATCGCTGCATCCGCGTGAATGCGGTGAGCCCGGGCTTCATCGACACCCCCGGCCTGACCGACCTGCTCGCATCCTCGGACACCGGCGCGCAGCGCGTTCAGATGATGGCCACCAGCATCCCACTCGGCCGCCCCGGCGCATCCGCCGACATCGCCAAAGCCGTCGTGTTTCTCGCCTCCGACGACAGCAGCTACATCACGGGAGCCGAGTTGTTTGTGGATGGAGGGTTTGCCCAGGTGTAGGCGACCAGCCCTTGAGGTGCTGGTCAAAGAACGCCTGCATGTCGCCGAGCATGACGCGGATGTTTGCCGGACTCTGGATGTAGTAGTTCTCGTTGGGGTAGGTCTTGTACTTGAACGGCTTGTACCGCATCTCCAACCGGTCGGCAAACACCCGCGACGCCGTCGAGCGTGGCAGCTGCTTCCCCTCGCCATGAATGAGGAAGATCGGCGTCTCGATGTCGTCGATGAAATAGATCGGCGAGCTCTGATAGTACGTCTTTTGCGCCGCCGGCAGGGGCCCGAGCTCGTAGTCGAGGAGCTTGATGTGCCGGAGCTCCTGCTCGTCGTGGAACGCCAGCCAATCTCCGTATCCCGACGCGGCGATGGCAGCCTGGAAGACCCCGGGCGCAAACGCCGCGGCGGCCAGCGTCATGCATCCGCCATAGCTCGTCCCGGTGATGCCCATCTGCGTCGGGTCGATGTACGGCTGTCCTTTCAGAAACTCGACGCCGGCCACCACGTCCTTGAGATCACACCGCCCCCAACACCCGTTGTTCGCGTCCTCGAACGCCTTGCCGTACCCCGAGCTCCCGCGGATGTTGGGCAGGAGCACGGCGTACCCGCGCATGGCAAAGTACTGCGCCTGGACCTGATACGTGTCGTTGAACGACGACGTCGGTCCCCCGTGGATCAGGAGGATGCCGGGCGCCTTTTCCCCCGCCTTGAGGATGGGCTCATAGAGGTAGGCGGCGATCGTGAGGCCATCCGGCGACTTGTAGTGCACTTTCCGCGGCATGACCAACGCGCGCTCGACGTAGCCCGGTCCGGACGACACGGTGAGCCGCGTCGCCGCGCCACCGGCGGCCGGCACGACAAACAGATCGGCCGCCGCCGTCAGCGTTTCCAGCGTGTAGCTGACGCGCGCACCATCCGGTGACCACGCGGCGTTGTTCACGACGCCCTGGTCCCCGGGGCTCACGAGCAGACGCGACGCGCCGCCTGTCGCGGCCACGACATGCAGATCCTGCGTGCCATTGTGCAGCGCCAGATACAGAATCGACTTCCCATCGGGCGACCACCGCGCGCCACTCTGGTTCGCCGCCTCTGGCGCGACGGCCCGCGGCACACCGCCGGCCATGGGGACCACCCAATAGTTGACCCACCCACTCCGCTGTGACCGAAAGAGCAGCGTCGACCCGTCCGGCGACACGAGCGGATACCCGAACGTGCCGCCGGCCTGATAGTCGAAGAAATCCGTGTCGAGCACGATGCGCCGCGGCGCGCCGCGCCCGTCGGCGTCGAGCGCCATCACCTCGTGGTCGACCCATCGCGCATCCAACCTGTCGTACACGACCGTGCGCCCATCCGGCGTCCAGACGGGAAAGACGTCGTTCCGTGGATCGGCCGTGAGACGCGCCACGGCCCGATCCCGCATCCCAACTCGGTAAATGTCGTAGTTGCCAAATTTGTCGTCCGCCAACGCGATCGACTGGCCATCCGGCGACCAACTATACGAGTTGATCCGCCCACCCAGATTGGTGAGTTGCACCTCGTGCCCATCGTCGACCGATCGGACGAACAACTCGGCTGGCCCCGTGCGGTTGGAGATGTACGCGATCCACTTCCCATCGGGCGAGTAGGACGGCTGGTGCGTCTGCAGGAATGCCACCTCACCCATGTCGACATTGAGCGAGACCGGAAACCCGCCCGTCGCCGGAATCGTCCACAGATCGGACCCGCCGAGCGGGCCGGCGAACAGCAGGCGCGTGCCATCGGGCGCCCACTGCGGCGTCATTCCGACCACGACCGACCGGACAGAGGTCAGTTCGTCCGCGCTCAGCACGGCAGACTGCGCATGCACCGGAGCGGTGGCGAGCGCCACCACCAACAGGGCCAGGCGCCGCATCAGGACCCCGGACCGCGCCACGCGGCCATGGCCATACCTGGCGGCGCGTGTTTCGCGATCTGCCCCGCCATCTCGCGCAGCAGGTCCGCGTTGGTCATCGGCTGCCACCCATGCCCCTTCATGGGTCGCCCATACCGGAAATCCCCGCCGTATGCCGGCGCGCGCGTGCTATCCAGAAAGTCCTGCATGAGATAGACCGCCGGCGCGAGATAGAAATCGTCCATGTCGCCGGTCAGGAGATGAATCTTGCCGACCAGGTGCGGCCCGATGCGCGCCCAGTTCTGCGCCGCGTAATAGCGCAGGTCATATCCATGGTCTCGCATATAGACCGCCACACCATGGTCGATCTCTCCCGTGCGGAAATCAAACACCCGCTCGGGATACCCATCCGGCCCGACCGGCCCATAGGTCGCGTTCCAGATGTCGAACTGCGCCCCCGACCGCCCGTGCGTGCCGATCACGCTCTCCATCTGACTGATGGCCCGCATGCTCGCCTCGGGCTGCCCCTCGGGTGACATCTGCATCATGCGCTCCGGTGCACCCGGCGCGGCGTTGGGCAGGACGAACGCGTTAGAATCCGAGTAGATGTCCACGAGCTGGTACCGCCGGAAATCGATCGGATCGGGATAGAACGTCCACGTCCCGCCAAAGAAGTCCGGGTGATACAACTGGAGGGCGAGCGACTCCCACCCACCCGTCGAGCCGCCCGTGAGCACCCGGGCGTACGGGGCCGCGATGATGCGGAAGTGCGACTCGAGGTATGGGATCAGCTCCTGCATGATCGCATCGCCGTACGGCCCGTTGTTGGCCGAGTTGACGGCGTAGGAGTCGTCGAAGAACTGGGTCGGATGTTGAAACGTGACGAGGATCATCCGCGGCATGTTGTCCGACTTCCACGACTGCTGGAACTGATACCCCGTCTCTTTCTTGCCACCCCCGCCAAACGGCCGCGCCGCCTCGACGTTGGACCGCGGGTCGGGCGGCACGAGCCGGAGCGGCGGCTCAGGCGGCGTCGAGTCCTCGGTGAAATCGAACGGCGGCGCCAACGTGAAATGCGACTGAATGTAGACCACCGGGTAGTGCGCGGTCGGGTGCTCGTCGTACCCCTTGGGCAGGAGCACGGTGGCCCCCAGGTACTGCGGCACGCCGCCCCACCAGGCGGTGAGCATCGGGCTCTGGATCTTGATGTGCTTCACCCATTTGGTGTCGGGCGGCAGCTCGATCGGCGGCAGCGCGTGATCCAATGTCAACTTGATGTCAAAGCCGGCCGCCGGATCGATGTGCACCTTGACGGGCGTGCTCACCAGGTTGCCCGGCGAGTAGGCCCACCGCTGGCCGTCCCAGTGATCCTGATGCGCCCACAGCGTGTGCCCGTCGCTGCGGTGATACTGCGTGTAGACGTTCAATACCGCCTGCGCGTAGTAGTCGCCCGCCGGGAGATCGCGGATATTCCAGAGCGGATACCCGATGGCGCTCGTGTCGACGACGGTCCACGCGCCGGGCGCGAGCTGGTTGACATCGACCGCGAACATGGGCACGCGCCCGGTGCGGAACCGCGCCGACTGAAACGCCGCGATCCGTGGCTCGACGTCGCTCCGCGTGAAGAGCGTGATGAACAGACGACCCGTCATCGGCGTCGCGCTGAGCGCGCTCGGAAAACTCACCTCGAACCGCGGCGTCCCGCCGGTACCGCCGTGGCCGGCGCACGCCGGCACGGCAGCGATCACCAGCGCCACCCCCACCGCACCCGCGAAGAGGCGTCTCATGGTGCGGACGCCGCCGCGGTGCGGCCCGCCTCCGGCCCGCGCGAACCCGGCGGCCCGTGGTCCCAGTCCTGGGCGCTCGAGATGTTGGGCATCGACCAGTCGTCGCCGTTCCACCCCGAGAACCCGTCCAACTTGAAGAACCAGGCGCCGGTGTTGCTGTCGGTGATCATGATCAGCCCATCGGTGTTGCGGACCATGATCCCAAATGCGCCGTTGAAGATGCTGCGGCCCGTCCACTCGGGCAGACCGCCGAATCCAGTCGCGTGGGGACAGTCACACGTGTAGTACCAGCCGACCGTGCGCGGGTGCGTCGGATCCTGAATGTTGAAGATCTGCAGTCC
>DATMNB010000070.1:0-2109 GCA_035569435.1 Gemmatimonadaceae bacterium | reverse complement strand
TTCAGTCCCAGCGCGTAGGCGACGCCGCGCTTGCGGAGACCGAGGTTCAGGACCGCCTGTGCTTGCAGGGCTTGCGCCTGGACCAGGGCGGATTGCGCGGTCGTCACGTCGACGATGCTGGCAAACCCCACCTGGAAGCGGCCGTTGACCAGGTCGTACGCCTGCTGTGCCGCAACCAGGCCGGACGTCGATGCGGTGAGTTGTTCGACGGCCGTGCGATAGTCACCCAGCGCTTGCGCCACGTCACCCGCGACCTGGAATCGCAGGTCCTGGTCCACATAGCGAGCCGAATCGAAGGTGGCGCGCGCCTGTTCGACGGTGAAGCGTGTGCGAAACCGATCGAAGATCGCCCAGTTGAGTCCGAGCGCCAGGACGCCCGTCGTTTGCCGTCCGACTTGATCCCAGAGGGGCGTCTGCGGCGTGGTGAGCATGCTGCGACCGGCCACGGTCGCGTAGTCGAAGAATCGCCCGGCACTGAAGACGCCGGCCTCGAGATCGAGCTGCGGCAGATAGCCGCTCCGCGCCTGCGTGATACTGGAGCGCGACGCGGTGACGCGTTCGTCGGCAGCCTTGAGGTCGGCGCGCCGGGCGGTGGCATCGTGGACGAGCGAATCGACCGCGGTGTAGGACGGTGCGAGCAAGGTCGTGTCGGGTGGTGCTGGAGCGATGGTCACGGGTTGGTGTGGGTCAAGGCGCAGGCGTTCGAGCAAGCCAATGACGTCCGTCTGCGAATGATTTCGGGCGTCGGCGAGGGTCGAGAGGTCTGCCGCGGCCTGCGCTTGTTGGCGATAGAGGTCGGCTGGCGGGCGTTTGCCGACGCGCACGAGCTCCTGGAGCTGCACGACGCGCTGGTTGGACGCGGCCAGGTTCTGCGTGGCGATCGAGACGAGTTCGGAGTCGAGGACCACCCGGAGGTATGCCTGCGTGACATCGAGGGCGATCGTCTGGCGTACGCGCTCGAGCGTCAGATCGGCGGCGCTGCGCGTGGCGACCGCCGCCTTGAGGCCGGCCACATCGGCGAAGCCGTTGAACAGGTTGAGCGTGGTCGTGACCTGGTAGTCGAGATCGCGGAAGCGGCTTTTTGTGGGGATGATGGCTGCCCCGCTGAGCAGGGGGTTGCCCACGAACTGGCTGAACCCCCCGTTGCCGACCAGGTCCGGCAAGAACTGTCCGTACCGCTCGAGGACGAGCGCCCCGGACACGCGCGTCGCGTCGCGGGCGAGCAGGACGGCCGTCGCGCCGCGCACGGCGATGGCGACGGCACTGTCCAGGGTCAACGTGAGCGCCGTGTGGGACTGCGGCGCCGGTGCGGTCGCGACGGCCATGGCCGCCTGCGCCGCCACCGCTCCGGACGGGACGAGAGCGGCGTACGGGATCATCACGCACGCGCACCACTGCAGTCGGGTCACTGGCTCACCCAACCGGGGTCGTCGCCGGCTCGTCCGCCGGTTGGACCCGTTGCCCGTCCGGCACGCTGCGGCCGAGATCGAGCGCCGCGCGATCTCCGGCCCGCACGGAATCACTGGTGAAGTGAATGATCTCGCCGTCGTTCTCCATCACATGGATCTCGTGCACAGCGACGCGGTTCTGGGATGTCACGAGGGCGATGTAGTTCTGCGTGCCATTGGCGAAGACGGCCGCGGCGGGCACGTGCAGGAATGGCGACGAATGCACGTCGAGCGTCACCTGTACGATCCCGCCGGCGACGAGCACGCTCTTGTGATTGGGCACGTCGATTTCGGCGAGCAGCGTCCGCGTTTGCGGATCCAACTCGCCGGTGAAGCGCGAGACCGTCCCGGTCAGCGTCACACTGGCGTGGCTTGGATCCTGGATCGTGACGGGCGAGCCGCGCGTGACGTCGCCGGCGTCCCGCTGATCGACGTACACGTAGATGCGCAGTGAGTCCGTCGTCCCGACGGCGACCACCGGGAGTGAGCTCGTCTGGGCGTTCTGGGCATTCTGGACCAGCGCGCCGGGATCGGCGAACCGCGCGGTGATCACGCCGTCGAACGGCGCGCGGAGCAGCTCGTACCCTTTGATCGTCGCCAACGCCGATGCGTGCGCCTCGGCCTGGACGGCTTCGGTTTCCGCCGTCTCCGCTTCTTCCGG
>DATMNB010000069.1:0-4720 GCA_035569435.1 Gemmatimonadaceae bacterium | reverse complement strand
CCACGCTCATCGCCCCCACCAGGGCATAGTGCTGGTGCACCATCCCGACCCCGACCGCGAGCGCCCCCGCCGGCGACGTGAATCGCCGCGCCACCCCGTCGACGACAATCGTCCCCGCCTCCGGCCGCACCATCCCAAACGCCACCCGCATGAGCGTCGTCTTCCCCGCGCCGTTCTCGCCGAGCACCGCATGCACGGTCCCCCGCGCCACGTCGAGCGTCGCCCCATCGAGGGCGGTCACGCCGTTGTAGCGCTTGACGATCCCGTCGAGTTGGATCACAGCCCGGTCGGCGCGTCAATGAACGTCCACGGGATCCCAAACGTTGTCCGCCCCACCTCGGCGAGCGCCCGCACGCCGAGCGTCTCCGTCGCGTAGTGTCCGGCGTAGATGATCACGAGCCCTCGCTCCGGCGCCTCGACTGCCGTCCAGTGCGGTCCCTCACCGACGATGAGCGTGTCGATGCCAAGCGCCTGGGCTGCACCGAGCGTGGCCGCATCCGCGCCCGCGCCCGTGCAGATGGCCCACCGCCGGGTGACGCGTTCGTGATCAAAGGCACTCGCCCGCGCGCGACCTCCCGCGAGTGTGGCGAACGCGTCGGCCGCTGCCACGAGCGCCGCCGTCGGGCGCTCGGTCTCGCCACGCACACCGATGTCGATCGACTCGAACCGGGCGAAGCCGCCCGTCGGGTCGAGACCGAGCGCGCGCGCCAGCAGCGCATTGTTGCCGAGCGTGGGGTGCCGGTCGAGCGGCAGATGCGCCGAGTAGACCGCGATGTCGCGATCGAACAGTGTGCGCAGTCGCGCATAGGCCGCGCCGCGAATGGGCTGGATGCCGCTCCAGAACAACCCGTGGTGCACGACGAGGAGATTGGCCCCGACGTCGGCCGCCGCGTCGATCGTGCGCGCCGACGCATCGACGGCCGCCGCGATACGAACGATCGGTCCGCGGTTGGCGACCTGGAGCCCGTTCACGGCAGTCGGGTAGTCGGGTGTCTCGTGCGTGGCGAGGAGCGCATCGAAGTGCGCGGCGATCGCTTCCGCGGACGGACCTCGCTCGAAAATCTCGGCCCCCATGATGGCCCCCGGGCCGGCGCTAATGCGGTTGCGTGCTCGCCGAGCCGACGCTCGGCGCCGGCGGGGAAGGGGAGGCGTCGGGTCCTGGCGTGGCCGCTGAGGTCGCCGCCGCGCCCGGCCCCGGCGTCGCCGGGGACGCCGATGCCGGTGTCTCAGCCGTGGCCGCCGGCGCGCCGGGCGGAGAGAAGCGCCCCGCAACGAGCTCCTTGGTCACCGAATCGACGACGTTCAAGGCGTGCGACGGGATGCGGGACTCGAGCGCCGGATTGAGCACGAGTTTCACGACGCCGTCCTTCGCGCCATACACGATCGGCCGCGAGACGAACAACCCGTTCTTGACCTCGCGCGCGATCGTGAGCAGCGCGTGCGGCAGATCGATGATGACGCTGCCGAGCGTGACGAGTGGCGCGACGCCGTTCTGATCGGAGTTGGCGCCAAAGATGTAGACGCCATTGGATTCCTTCACCGCCTGAAAGACGCCGAGCCCCGCCGCGTCCGCGTTCTGGAAGATCACGTCGGCCCCGCGCGCGATCTGCGCCAGCGCTTGCTCGCGGCCCGCGCTCACATCGTCCCAGTTGCCGATGTACGACGTGAGCACGGTGACGCGTGGATTGATCGATGTGGCCCCGGCCGCAAAGGCGTCAAAGCTCGTCTTGACCGGCGGCAGTTGGGTCCCACCGATCACGCCGATGATGTTGGTCTTGGTGACGGCGCCCGCGACAATGCCGGCGAGATACGCGCCGTCCTGGAACGCGAACGTGATCCCCGCGACGTTCGTCGCGCGGCGATCCCCGGACGTGACGACAAAGACGGTCTTGGGAAAATCGGGCGCCACGCGCTGGGCCGCGTCCTGAAACTCGAACCCGTGCCCGAACACGAGACTGTACCCCTGCGTGCCGTACTCGCGGAAATTCTCCTCGAACTCCGCGGGCGTCTTCGTCTGGACGTTGCTGATCTCGGCGTGCAGGCTGTCGCGAATGCGGAGCAACCCCTGATAGGCGCCGCCGTTCCACGCCTGGTCGGAGATCGGTCCGGGCGTGAGCAGCGCCACGCGAAATGGCCCCGCCTCGCCGCTGCCCTGCGCGTCACTCCGCAGCCGGTGCGAGTGGGCGTCGGGGGATTCGCCGCAGGCGGCGAGGGCGGCCGCCACGAGCGCGCCGGCGAGCAGCGCGATGGACTGACGACGTATCACTGTGGCTTTCGCCGCCGGCCCCGCGGCGAGTGGTGCGCGGTCAGCGCACCACGGCGACGGGCATGGCCTTGGCATCGGTCGCCGGTCGCTGGGAGCCGCGCGCTGCCGCGTCATCCATGCGGACCTGACCATTGATACGGCCCCCTTCGAGCACGACGATCGACTTCGTGTAAATGTCGCCGTTGATCGCCGAGCTGCCCTGCACCTCGACCCGTTCGGACGCGGTGACGGTGCCATCGACTTTCCCACCGACCACGACTTCGCGAGCGTGGATATCGCCTTTCACTTCGCCCTGCCGTCCGACGAGCACCTGACGGGCGCCGCGGATCGTGCCTTCGATGGCGCCTTCGATCTTGATGACACCGCTGGTCTCGATGTCCCCATGCACTTTCATGCCGAAGGCGATGATGGAGAGCGCGGCTTCGGCGCCCGGGCCGGTTTTCGGATCCATTTTGTCTGACCCGTCCTTCGCGTCTTTGGTGAATATGGCCATAGCGAGAGTCTGGCGGAGGAAATGGGGTGCGTCGCGCCTACAACGACCGAGGTTGACGACCGAGCCGTGATGCGGGGCACAGCGCCGCAGCGTGCCCTACAACTTAGTCAATCCATCGGCGCCGTGGACTTGGGCGCCGACGTGGGTTTGCCGGACGAATCCGCCGACGGGGCACCGGGCGCGCCGGTGGCGCCCGTCGCATCGGTTCCCGCCACATTAGTGGCCGCGGCCGGCCGGGCGGTGAGGGCCGCTCGGGCGTGGCGTGGCGGGCGGCGGATCGAGTCACCCACGGGCGTGAGCTCATCGCCCGGCCGCGCCGGCGCGGCGCCCAGCATGCGTTGCACCTGGTCGTAGCGTTTCTGGAGTTCGGCGAGGGAGCGCTCGAGGGTGTCGAGTCGCGTGGCCGTGTGCTCGAACGTGGCCAGGCGCTGCGTGAGCGCGGGCACGCGCGCGGCTTCGATGCCGATGGCGACGATGACCAGGGCCAGGACCGCGGCGATGATGCGGCCGCCGCGCGATGTGAAGAAGCGGAGGAGTCGAACCTGGCGTGGGCTCAGCACGATGGTCCGGCTTTGGAGGCCGCCCTCGCGCTGGACCTGGATGACCATCGAGCCGGCGTGCGGCGTGTAGATATTGCCGTAGCCGCGGGGCGTGCCGGGCATCAGGGAGTCTCTCGCTGCATGGGACCGTGTTTGAGAACGAGCTCGAGGACGCGGTCGAGATCGTCGATGGAATAGAATCGAATCCCAATGGTGCCGGATTCGGGCCCGCTCAATTCGACGCGTACGTCGGTCTGGAGATACGCGCGCATGCGATCCTGGATCGCGCGGAGCTCTGGGCTGAGGGCGGCGCCGGGCTTGGATTTCGTGGGTCGCGGCTCGCCCGCCGGCTTCGGCGGATAGTGTCCGCTCACCCGGCGCTCGAGCTCGCGGACGCTCAGGCTATTGTGCACGGTGTTCATGGCCAGGAGCCCCATGTGCCGTTCGGTTCGGCAGCCGAGGAGGGCACGCGCGTGGCCGAGGCTCAGCTTGCCCTCGCGGACCAACTGCTGGACTTGGCGCGGTAAGCCCAGGATGCGCAACAGGTTAGTGACCGTCGACCGGTCCTTGCCGACAACGCGCGCGACATCTTGCTGGGTGAGGCTGAATTCCGTGATCAGGCGCTGGTAGCCTTCGGCTTCCTCGATCGGGTTGAGATCGGCGCGTTGGAGGTTCTCGACGAGCGCCAACGTGAGGGCTGTGCGGTTGTCCATCTCCTTGACGATGGCGGCGATCTCGGTCCATCCGAGTGCCGTCGCCGCGCGGAGGCGGCGTTCGCCGGCGATCAGCTCGTAGCCCTCGCGCCCGTCGATAGCGCGGACGGTGATGGGCTGGAGGAGGCCAGACGACGCGAGGCTCGCCTGCAGTTCGGCGATGTCCTCGGCGTTGAAGTTCTTGCGCGGTTGGAATGGATTCGGCCGAATCTCGGCAAGCGGAATCTGCCGAAGTGGAGCTCCCGTGTCGGGGCCCACATGGGCCGCTGCGCCGAGCAGTGCTTCGAGTCCGCGTCCTAGTCGGCGCGGCGGGACTTTATCGACAGACATGTGTCCTTTGGCCAATGTTCCACGTGAAACATCGCCTAAGCAAACGCGTCTTTGGTCGCGATGCTAGGGTGTCTTGGCGGCTCGTGATCGTCGGCGATATCTCGGCGTGGATTGGCCGAAGCCAGGTATCGCGAGATTTCGTCTACGAGTCGAACGACGGCGGACCGGGGTAGTTCGTCGCCGAGTTGGAGGAACTGGGGCGGCGCTTCAGACCAATACGCCTGCCGTCGGTCCGGATTTCTGCTTGTGGGCCACCGAGAGACTTGGACGAATTGCGATCGGCCCGTGATGCTCTTCGCCGGCCATTGGCTCCGACAACCCCTATCGTCCACTGCCTCGCGGCATCCCTGATGTTCCACGTGAAACATCGGCCGGTGCA